>NZ_JBMKHT010000040.1:0-35786 GCF_049238165.1 Enterobacter cloacae complex sp. IR5422
TTATCCGTTTCAGTTTGCCATGATCGCATTCAATCACGTTGTTCCGGTACTTAATCTGTCGGTGTTCAACGTCAGACGGGCACCGGCCTTCGCGTTTGAGCAGAGCAAGCGCGCGACCATAGGCGGGCGCTTTATCCGTGTTGATGAATCGCGGGATCTGCCACTTCTTCACGTTGTTGAGGATTTTACCCAGAAACCGGTATGCAGCTTTGCTGTTACGACGGGAGGAGAGATAAAAATCGACAGTGCGGCCCCGGCTGTCGACGGCCCGGTACAGATACGCCCAGCGGCCATTGACCTTCACGTAGGTTTCATCCATGTGCCACGGGCAAAGATCGGAAGGGTTACGCCAGTACCAGCGCAGCCGTTTTTCCATTTCAGGCGCATAACGCTGAACCCAGCGGTAAATCGTGGAGTGATCGACATTCACTCCGCGTTCAGCCAGCATCTCCTGCAGCTCACGGTAACTGATGCCGTATTTGCAGTACCAGCGTACGGCCCACAGAATGATGTCACGCTGAAAATGCCGGCCTTTGAATGGGTTCATGTGCAGCTCCATCAGCAAAAGGGGATGATAAGTTTATCACCACCGACTATTTGCAACAGTGCCACTTCGACGACTACCTGCTGCCGGCCGAGAAGTTCGCCGCACTCAAGCGCGAGCAGGCCCTGCCCCTGGCGATCAACCCGAACAGCGACCAGTACCTGGAAGAGCGTTTGCAGCTGCTGGACGAGCAGTTGGCCACCGTCACCCGCCTGGCCAAGGACAACGAGCTGCCCGATGCCATCCTCACCGAGTCAGGGCTGAAAATCACCCCGCTGGATGCGGCGGTGCCGGATCGGGCGCAGGCGCTGATCGACCAAACCAGCCAGTTACTGCCGCGCATCAAGATCACCGAACTGCTGATGGACGTGGACGACTGGACGGGCTTCAGCCGCCACTTCACCCACTTGAAGGACGGGGCCGAGGCCAAAGACAGGACGTTGCTGCTGTCCGCAATCCTCGGTGATGCGATCAACCTCGGGCTGACCAAGATGGCCGAGTCGAGCCCCGGCCTGACCTACGCCAAGCTGTCCTGGCTGCAAGCCTGGCACATCCGCGACGAAACCTATTCGGCGGCCTTGGCCGAGCTGGTCAACCACCAGTATCGCCACGCCTTTGCCGCCCACTGGGGCGACGGCACGACCTCATCCTCCGATGGCCAGCGCTTCCGCGCGGGTGGCCGGGGCGAGAGCACCGGGCACGTCAACCCGAAGTACGGTAGCGAGCCGGGACGGCTGTTCTATACCCATATCTCCGACCAGTACGCGCCGTTCAGCACCCGCGTGGTGAATGTCGGCGTCCGCGATTCCACCTATGTGCTCGACGGCCTGCTGTACCACGAGTCCGACCTGCGGATCGAGGAGCACTACACCGACACGGCCGGCTTCACCGATCACGTCTTTGCCCTGATGCACCTGCTAGGCTTCCGCTTCGCGCCGCGCATCCGCGACCTCGGCGAAACCAAGCTGTACGTGCCGCAGGGCGTGCAAGCCTACCCGACGTTGCGCCCGCTGATCGGCGGCACCCTGAACATCAAGCACGTGCGTGCCCACTGGGACGACATCCTGCGCCTGGCCAGCTCGATCAAGCAGGGCACCGTCACCGCCTCGCTGATGCTGCGCAAGCTCGGCAGCTACCCGCGCCAGAACGGACTGGCCGTGGCCCTGCGCGAGCTGGGCCGGATCGAGCGCACGCTGTTCATCCTGGACTGGCTGCAAAGTGTTGAACTGCGCCGCCGCGTGCATGCCGGCCTGAACAAAGGTGAGGCGCGCAACTCGCTGGCCAGGGCGGTGTTCTTCAACCGCCTTGGGGAAATCAGGGATCGGAGCTTCGAGCAGCAGCGCTACCGGGCCAGCGGCCTCAACCTGGTGACGGCGGCTATCGTGCTGTGGAACACGGTGTACCTGGAACGCGCCACCCAGGGGTTGGTCGAGGCCGGCAAGCCGGTGGACGGCGAGCTGCTGCAATTCCTGTCGCCGCTGGGCTGGGAGCACATCAACCTAACCGGCGATTACGTCTGGCGGCAGAGCCGCAGACTGGAAGACGGGAAGTTTCGGCCCTTACGGATGCCCGGAAAACCTTAGCGTACGATTTTTTCCGAATTCTGCGGGCTCCCCTGAAACGACTGAGCAAAATGATCAGTGATCTACTCCCTCCGGTGGATTTAACGGAGTTGCTGCTCGAAATTAACGCCCATACCGGATTTGCTGATGAGTTTTTCCATGCTAGTGAAGCCAGTGCCAGAGTTGATGATCTGCCCGTCAGCATCAGCGCCGTGCTGATGGCTGAAGCCTGCAATATCGGTCTGGAACCACTGATCAGATCAAATGTTCCTGCACTGACCCGACACCGGCTGAACTGGACAAAAGCGAACTATCTGCGGGCTGAAACTATCACCAGCGCTAATGCCAGACTGGTTGATTTTCAGGCAACGCTGCCACTGGCACAGATATGGGGTGGAGGAGAAGTGGCATCTGCAGATGGAATGCGCTTTGTTACGCCAGTCAGAACAATCAATGCCGGACCGAACCGCAAATACTTTGGTAATAACAGAGGGATCACCTGGTACAACTTTGTGTCCGATCAGTATTCCGGCTTTCATGGCATCGTTATACCGGGGACGCTGAGGGACTCTATCTTTGTGCTGGAAGGTCTTCTGGAACAGGAGACCGGGCTGAATCCAACCGAAATTATGACCGATACAGCAGGTGCCAGCGAACTTGTCTTTGGCCTTTTCTGGCTGCTGGGATACCAGTTTTCTCCACGCCTGGCTGATGCCGGTGCTTCGGTTTTCTGGCGAATGGACCATGATGCCGACTATGGCGTGCTGAATGATATTGCCAGAGGGCAATCAGATCCCCGAAAAATAGTCCTTCAGTGGGACGAAATGATCCGGACCGCTGGCTCCCTGAAGCTGGGCAAAGTACAGGTTTCAGTGCTGGTCCGTTCATTGCTGAAAAGTGAACGTCCTTCCGGACTGACTCAGGCAATCATTGAAGTGGGGCGCATCAACAAAACGCTGTATCTGCTTAATTATATTGATGATGAAGATTACCGCCGGCGCATTCTGACCCAGCTTAATCGGGGAGAAAGTCGCCATGCCGTTGCCAGAGCCATCTGTCACGGTCAAAAAGGTGAGATAAGAAAACGATATACCGACGGTCAGGAAGATCAACTGGGCACACTGGGGCTGGTCACTAACGCCGTCGTGTTATGGAACACTATTTATATGCAGGCAGCCCTGGATCATCTCCGGGCGCAGGGTGAAACACTGAATGATGAAGATATCGCACGCCTCTCCCCGCTTTGCCACGGACATATCAATATGCTCGGCCATTATTCCTTCACGCTGGCAGAACTGGTGACCAAAGGACATCTGAGACCATTAAAAGAGGCGTCAGAGGCAGAAAACGTTGCTTAACGTGAGTTTTCGTTCCACTGAGCGTCAGACCCCTTATCCGTTTCAGTTTGCCATGATCGCATTCAATCACGTTGTTCCGGTACTTAATCTGTCGGTGTTCAACGTCAGACGGGCACCGGCCTTCGCGTTTGAGCAGAGCAAGCGCGCGACCATAGGCGGGCGCTTTATCCGTGTTGATGAATCGCGGGATCTGCCACTTCTTCACGTTGTTGAGGATTTTACCCAGAAACCGGTATGCAGCTTTGCTGTTACGACGGGAGGAGAGATAAAAATCGACAGTGCGGCCCCGGCTGTCGACGGCCCGGTACAGATACGCCCAGCGGCCATTGACCTTCACGTAGGTTTCATCCATGTGCCACGGGCAAAGATCGGAAGGGTTACGCCAGTACCAGCGCAGCCGTTTTTCCATTTCAGGCGCATAACGCTGAACCCAGCGGTAAATCGTGGAGTGATCGACATTCACTCCGCGTTCAGCCAGCATCTCCTGCAGCTCACGGTAACTGATGCCGTATTTGCAGTACCAGCGTACGGCCCACAGAATGATGTCACGCTGAAAATGCCGGCCTTTGAATGGGTTCATGTGCAGCTCCATCAGCAAAAGGGGATGATAAGTTTATCACCACCGACTATTTGCAACAGTGCCGTCCAGCGGATATCAGCGCTGAAAGATGATGGCTGAGCGTGGAGGCAGGAATCTCAAGGTGCTTCTGCAGTTCGCCAACCGGCAGGCCTTCATGACCCGCCCTGACCAGCTCCCGGTATATGCTGAGACGTGTCGGGTGGCCCAGTTCTCGAAGTGCGTTTGCAGCAGTGTTTAAATCCATAATACCTCCTTTATCTATATTTCCAGAATAATAGAAATATAGCCTGCGTCAATCGTTTCTGCCGTGAGGGTACCGCTTTCCCAATCATGCTCTGTCCGCCAGGTTATGGGGGGCAGAGCCAGAGCACTACCGAAATCCTTGCGAATACCCGTGCAGGGAATAATTTCCGCCCCCTTTATGGCCGGAAAAAAAACTGATAAACGTCGCCTTTTCAGAAGGTTGCTTTCTTAACGTGGTTTTTCGCATGGTTGGACCTCAGACCCCATATAGGCAGCGCTAAGGGCAATCCGTGGGTACAGGATATTAACCACCGCGTTACTTTGTGGTTGCCCTGGCGGATAGGCTTTGTACGAGGAGGGAACCATTCTATTGCCAGCGGCGTTCTGGCCGGTGAGGGTGAGGTAATACCCGATACGGTTTATGATATGCGGTATTTGCTCGATATTGTCAGCACTGACGGGTATTACTGGTACATGAGCGGGAAGATCTGCGAGAGAGTCAGTGACTACCGTACAGCCGCCTTTTTTGAAATAGGCCGCCTGCTTACACTGTGATTCCTTCAAAATATCTCAACGAAATTTCCCGACACCTGTTTAAGCTATCTTGCTGATATTTCTGTTTTTCGATTTTTGCCGGCGCGATGCCGGCGACGTTGGCCAGCTGCCCCGTGCGCGATACTGAGATCAGTTTCTTTGAACAAAAAAAACCGCCTTTCGGCGGTCAGTATTCAGTAGCTGGAACGGTAGTCTCTCCCCCGATTCCAGCGGTCTTGCCAGTGTTCGAGGAATGATTCAGCGAGCTTAGGCATGTTCCAGATCACCACCGCATTCTCCGAGTTTTTCGTTTCGGCCGCTTTGGTGAAATTAAAGCTGCCAGTTTCAACGGTCACATTATCCACGATGATCACCTTGTCATGCTGGATAGGGAAATCACTGTCAGTACGCAAAGGGATGCCGCTGTTCGCTATGTAGTTCATGGCCGCAATGCTGGCGCGCCCCGTATTGCCCCTTTCATCAATTACGATTTTCACATCAACTCCCCGTTTTTTGGCTGCTACCAGTGCCTTCATAATATCCGGGGCGGTAAAAGAATAAGCCATCATCCGTATCGAGGTTTTTGCGGAGTCAATGGCGCTCAGGACGAGAACGCGGGCGCTTCCTTCAGGCGAGTAGCCAACCTGAACGGATGGTTCCACCGCAAAGGCGGGCAGGGCGGCTGTCGTAAATGCTGCGGCCAGAAGCCAGGTTGCTAAGTTTTTCATTACAGGCTCCCGTTCACACACTGCATTTTATATTCAGGGTCAAAATAAATTTCTTTGATTTTCCGCTTTTCCATATGCACCACAACGTCAATGGTGGAGTAGAGCATTCGCATAATATCGCTCATATCGAGCATACGGCCGATAGGGGTCGCCTTGATAAGCAGCCCAATACGGTTAAAGGCATCGCGCGCAGAGTTAGCGTGCGTTGACATAACACCGCCTGGATGGCCGGTATTAAGTGCTTTAAGATAATCCCACGCAGCATCATCCCTAAGCTCAGTCATGATGATACGGCCCGGTGTCAGACGCATACAGGCTCGCAGGGCATCAGTGGCGCTGACGCGGCCGATCTTTCCTGCATCGCCGTACATCATATAAACGGCTTCTACAACGTGATCGACCGTGACTTCGTGAACGTCCTCTAAAATAATTACACGCTCGTCTTTATGTAGCGATTTTAACAGCGCGCGCGTGAGTACCGTTTTCCCCGACCCGGTTTCACCGCAGATCACGATAGTGCGTTTCTTCTCAACGGCGGTTTGCAGGAATGCGGGCCATTTTTCGCTGCTGTGCAGCTCTTTAAGGAAAAAATCATCATCCGTTAGGCTTTGCTTGCTGCCGGTAATCTTCCGGCAGTCACTGAAAATCCCCTCGCTGGTCAGCTGCTCCAGATTTTTATCGGCCGCCAAATCCTTACGAAACGCTACGGCCGTTGTACCGTCAATCACCGCAGGGGGCAGACAGATAACGCCCCTGATCCCGCCAGGCAGGATCACGTCATTAATGGCCTGCATGGTCAGCTTGTTGCTGCTCACCAACGATTTAGCAAGGTTCCTAATAAAATCTGCCGTAATTGCCGCGTTCTGCACAACCCTGCGGCCGCTGAACGTATCACAGATAACTTCCTGAAAGCAGTTAATGCGAATTTCAAAAACAGTAGGATCTTCTAAATACTCGCGCAGTGGGCCAAGTTGATAGAAAGCTGCATCAGTCATGATTACTCCTGAAGAAAAGCGGGCGCTAAGCGCCCACTTTTTTAGTTGTCTGCGAGCGTATAAACGCCGCTGAAATCGAGGTCGCGGGCAACAAAAATGCTCACCGCATCACCCTGCTGATCGTAGAGGGTAGGGGGGATAGACATGTAAGAGCGAAGTGCTTCAGACGCCAGCTGCTCACCGCTGTTTTCTGTGCTGTTGTACTGAATGTTATTACTCTGCGTCTGGTTAACCAGCGCCGTTAAGGTGTCAGAGAACAACGAAATCATGATCGCACCACGCAGACGCTCCCACATATGGGTATCCACCTGGCCCGGAATCCCCGCGCTGCCGAGTGAGTTCGTTCCGGCACTGTCAATATTAACGATTGTCCCGTCCTGGTCATTGCGGATACGCTCCCAGAGAACAAACACGCGCGCCTGGCCGTCTTTGATACCACCGGTAATCTGCCCGTCAACCCATGAGCCTTTATCAATCAGCCTAACGAGTCCATCAGCTGAGTAAACGTCCTGTGAAACCCGGCAGGAAACCTGACCCGGAACAGTGGTATCCAGCTCGGTGCCGGTACCACAGGGGATCATTTTGCCTTTCGGAACAGTCAGGCTGGGATTAGCCATGACTCCAGCGCGGCTAGCCTTCAGCCTTGCAGGAGTCAGGTTTTTAGCGAGTGCTGAACTACCTTCGCTTGTTTCGTTGTCCTGGGGCTGCACTCCGGGACTATTGCTTGTAGCCGCCTGATTAGTCTGGGCCAGCTCGCCGCCCAGACGACGCTGCATAGCCAGTTCTTCAGGCGAAGGTTCTTTACGCTTATTAGAGGTACGCGCGGCGGTATTGCTGCTGCCCGCATCTGCATCTGCCTGTGCGGCAGCCTGCACAGCACGGGCATCAGTGGCGCTATTCTGCGCAGTTGCAGGTTTATTAACATCAGGATCGCTGTTAAAGCTGTAGTTTGGCAGTGTATTGGCCTGTTGCGCTTTACCACCGTCTTTATCAGCTTCAGCTTTAGCCGGGGTGCGAATTTTACCCATGACCGTAATCCCGATGAATACCAAAGCAAGCAGCGCCATCAGTATGACAAAGGCTTTCATACCAGGAGCCGAACGGCGGTTACTGCCTTTAAATCCGCCACGCTCGCTTTCAAATTCACCGTCTCCGGTGTTTTCATCGAGTTCCTGATCTACATCGACACTTTTACGGGCCATCAGTTATCCTCCCCAATTTGAACCCTGCGCACATCCGGGGAAGCCGTACCGGTTGCTACCGCACCGGCGCCCGGCGCGAAATTATTATTACGAACGCCAACGACTTTATCGCCCAGACGAATACGCCACTCTTTAGCGACGGTTTCCACCTCGATGATGTTGCGGTTCTCACCCACAACATGAGAGTTAGGCAGCGTTTCTTTGCCACTGGCCGAGATCATGTAGACCTGCGGTAACTCCGCATTGGCCGGAAACTCAAACCGGGTAAAGCGGTAGTTATCCCAGACGTGAACCGGCTGGATGCTGCGCATTTCAGGCTGTTCGCTCATTACGTACTGATAGTTCTTCGCCCCCGCAAAAGCCGTCTGCTTCAGCTTCTGCGTAATGCGTTTTTTATCAGCCGCGCTTTTGGCTTTTTCCTGCTGCTCAAACGGATATTCATAGGTCAGCTGAAGAACGGCCTGGCGCACAGCCCACGGCGTTTCAATAAAGGATTTTGATACCGTACCGTCTGCATTTTTCTTCGTTTCTTCACCGATGAAATGGAGGACGATGTTATAGGTGCGCTTATCGGTGACGATCACCAGGTTGGTATCACTCATGGCCTGTTTCGGCTTCACAAAAAAATGGTTCATTTTGTGCGCAAACGTCCAGCTTTCAGAATCGCCAAAAGCATGAGTGATATAGGTTTCGTCAGGCGCGACAACAATGTGGGTAGCCACACCGGCGATAGCGTCAATTTTGACCACATTAACAGGGTTATAAACAACGCTTTTAATGCGATAGTCATAAGGAGAATTGCGGCCAACCTCAAGCGCCATAACGTTAGTGGCCGCGCCTCCCAGGACTGACAAAACGACTGCTGAAAGAAGTAGTTTTTTCATGGGGCAGCCCTCAGTTAACTTCAGGGTTGACGCGATAACTCGTCACGCGGAAACCCAGCGGGTTGACATAACGCTGCTCAGCATTCATCGCCAGCGATTTATATTCATACCCCATAATGGCAATCCAGCGCTGCGGCTGATCATCAACGGGATTGCTGCGCACGCGGCGAACCGTAGTAAAGCGTATCGTTGCTACGCCGTGCGGTTTATCGAGGATCACAGAGTTAATCTTCACGCGGGTCGTTTCACTGTCGCCCAGAACCTTATCAAGACCGTTGCGGCCCTTGAACTTGCTCTGGTAAGACTCTGCCACGTTCGGCGTGGACATTAAGCCAACGGCCGTATAGTCGACCTGAACTGAATAGAAGTCATAGCTCTCACGGTGAATGACATATTGTGTCAGCCAGAACTTATCAATTTCGTCACCATAAGAGGTCTGGTCGCGGGTCAGCTTGACCTGCTGTACTTCGTGAGTGGCCTCGTTGAGCGTTAGCAGATGTGCGGGGATTGGCTGGCTGTACTTATGCACCACGTAACCAACTAAAGAGAGTGCAAAAACAGTTACCACCGCTGAACCGGTGGCAACCATCCAGGCGGTACGCCGGGACTTCAGCACTTCATCCATCAGATCAACTTCAAGCCCTTTACGGCTTTCGTTGAACTCTTTAATGGCTTCACGTGTAAGCCCTGTTTTTTTATTAGCTTTCATTTGCACCACCTTGCGTATCAACCGGGATTGTTTTGTTTACTGGAACGGTGTTGCTCCAGTCCGGCTCCGGTGGCGGTTTATGCCCGCTGGAACAGGCGCTAATCAGAAGAACTCCCATAAGCAATAAGCTGCGCATTACGGCATCCATTATCGGTTGTTGAACGTACTAATTATAATAAGTCGCCGAAATTGCAATTTCAACGACTTTTGTTTTAATTTTATGCAGCCTTCTTCCCGCGACTGCCCCTTGCCTTACCACTTAAATTAGAACCACTGCTTCCTCCGCTGTTGCTGCCACTTCCTCCACCTGCCGATTGCTGGCCGCCGCCACTGTTACCGCCTCTGAACGCATTACCGCCAAACATGCCGTGGCTGCCCATATTGCCAAGCGCCTGCATGGAAGAACCCGTAGAGCGTGCGGCGTCAGCAACTCCGGCGCTGATACCGCTACCCCAGCTGGCGGCAATTTGCGGAATCTGGAACAGAACGAAAACGGAAATGACCGTCAGTAATAAGGCGGAGATAGAACCAGTGATTGATGAGTAAGCGGCATCAGAGTTCATCGAGGACAGGAGGTTGTCGAACATCTGCATGATGAAACCAAACACGAGCGCAAGAATGACGACGACAAGGCCATAGTTAATGACCGACGCCAGCCAGCGAGCAAAGATGTTTTTTGTCGCTCCCCACAGCAGGCAGAAGATTGCAATCGGGCCAAAACAAAGCGTAACGGCCAGAAGGATCTTAGCCATGATCACAAAGCCCGCACCGAGGCCGCCCAGCACAACGGTAGCAATCATCATAATGCCGCCAATGGCATACGCGGCCAGGCCGCTCGATGAAAACACGTCTGCGGCTTCCCATGCGGTGTTGACGATCTTGATACCTTTTTCAATACCGCTATCAATAATCGCCGGTACGCCACTTGCACCGACTTTATTAGGGGCAGACAGTATCCCGGCAAAATCATCCGGCAGGTGAAGCGCCACGTTGACCAGTTCCTGTTGATACCAGCCGCCCGCCGTTGCAAAGCTCAGGATAAGGGCTATGGAAAGATACTCTTTAATCAGCGAACTCAGGCTGTCGCCCGCCCCCGGATTAAACGCTGAGTACATCCCCTGAACCATCAGCTTGATTGTCAGACAGGTGGCAATCAGAGGCGTTACATCAGAGATAATGGTGGCAACATTGGCGCTCACCATTGACGTAATCGCCCCGTCTACTTTTGCGAAAATGTCTGCGACTAGGGTGAATGCCATATTGCCTCCTTACTCCTAAATTTTCGGTGAATTGATTTCGCCGTCTTTTTTGCCGAACACAAACAGCTGACGATCGGCTTCGCGCGCGTTTTTGCAATCAGGTTTCTGAAGTTCATCCGCGTCTTTCTTGCATTCCTGAATTGTTGCCTTGCGCTCTTTCTCATGTTTTTTGTACCACTCCACGTCATGCGAGGCATCGCAGGCCACCAGGAGGAAAGGGATAACAAGCAGTAGTTTTTTCATAATTACCTCAGTTAATTGAAGGTGACGCGGTAACGTCCCCGCCGGTTCCAAAAACAAAATTGTGGGTGGCACGTTCTTTCTGCGCACGTAATAGCTTGTCCTGTGACTGCTGCAACATGTTCATCAGATTCAGCTTCGCCTGCTCACCCTGAATAGCACCCTGTGACGTCTGGATACGGGCCTGTAAGTCAGCAATCGATTTCAGGTCTGGAGTCGTTTTAATCTGCTCCGTCAGCTCCTGCATATCGGTTAGTTCCTGCATCTGGTTGTTGTAGGCTTTTTCTGCCATAACGCGGTCATAAGCGCCTTTTTCAGCCAGCTTTTTGTTCATGTAGGTAATTGCTTCGCTGGGCGTCATGTCGTCAACTTCCGCATTAAACTGGCCCATCATGCTGTTAACTGAAGGCGTGACGGAAGAACTGGAGTTCATGGCGTCGCTGTAGATCTCCTTCCAGTTGTCCGGCAAATTATTTGCCAGCGTGCTGGTAGACGTCCCCAGCAGATCGCCCAGGTTGGTTGTCTTTGCCATCGACTCATACATATTTTTCTGCGTTTGCAGCTGGCTTTTAAGCTGCTCCAGCTGCTGCGCCATTTGCTGAAGCTGCTCGACCTGTTTAGCCAGCTCAGTAGGGTTGGTCACGATGATGCCTGCGGAAGCGCTTTGCGCGCCTCCCAGAATCAGGCCGGTGGTCAGCAATACTGCCGTCAGTGTTTTTTTCATGGTGTTTTGCCTCGTTGTTAAGCCGTCAGGCGCCAGTATTCTTTGAGCCATACTTCAGGGTCATTACCGAGCCGTTCAACCAGCTCATGCGCAATTTCGGCGTTTTGTGGTTCACCGGACAACACGCTAAGAACGTTGTCCATTGTCTTAATATCTGCATCAATATCGTCGCTGTTGCGAGGGTAGAGATTGAAAGAAGCAATCGCAGACTGTTGCCCTTGTTTAACCAGGAACTGTCTGGAGTGTTCGGTAATCGACATCAGCGCGTCGTATTCAGCATCAGTAAGGAAGGCATAATCCTCTCGGATAGCTTCCGGATCGCGCAGGCAGATTTTTGTGACGGTCTGCGACATGATCGTGCGGCCAATACGGCTGGACAGCGCATCGTTCGGCTCCTGCGTGGCAAACACATAGATAGCGTCTTTCTTACGGTCAGTTTTGATACCACGCTTAACTTCACGCTCGATAACCGGATCGTCAAGGTAGGCGTGGAACTCGTCAAAGCACTGAATGACGCGGCGTTTGCCGTCGATGGAGTCACGTACCCGGTACAGAAGGTACATCATGAGCGGAGTACGGGCCGGGCTGGATACTTCCTCTTTGGCTGCGATAAACTCGGATAAATCGAAGCCAAAAATATCATTCGCGCTGAGATCCAGGCTGTCTTTATCATTGTCAAACAGCCAGCCATACTGGCCTTCGCGCGTCCATTCGCGCAGCAGCCCTTTCAGTGATACGCCATTTTCCACAACTTCATTCACGTACCCGTCCAGGATAGTAACGGTGCGCGCCTCGCGTGGAATAAGTGAGCCTTCCCCCATAACCGCATCAACGCCTTCAGCCAGTTCGGTAGCCATCGTTGCGCTGATAGGCCCGTTATTGGTGGTTTCCACACAAATGCGGAACAGGTTTTTAATGAGGGCAATATTGCGTTTGGTCGGTTCAATCTGAAGCGGGGCAAACCCGGACGGCATACCCTGTTGCAGAACTTTATAGTAGCCACCAACGCTTCGAATGAACGGCTCCATACCGCGGTCACGGTCATAAACAAAAAGCCGCGGGTTGTACTTCATTGACTGCGCCAGCAGGAAGTTAAGCAGCGTGGTTTTACCTTCCCCCGACATACCCGTTATTAACGCATGGCCCAGCGGGCGTTTACCGTAGGAAAGTTCTTCAAGCGGGGTCACATGGAAATTAAAATAGAGTGGCGTACCGCTGATCGTGCGGAACATGGTCAGCGCTGGCCCCCACGGGTTATTGTCAGGCTTGCCACGCATAAAATTGTGGAACGGGCTGAAGTGCAGGAAGTTCCATGAGTTTATCGGAACCGGGCGCGGCGCCCATTTCTGGTTGCCAGGCAGTCTCGCATAATATGCAGCCTCAGAGGCCAGGCTGATAGTCCCGCCAACCACGCCACAGCCGGTTAGCATAACCTTCACACGACGCGCTTTGCGCTGTACCGCGTTTTGGTCATTATCCCAGACATGCACGGTTCCATGATGGTAGCCCATCACGAACTCTCTGGACGTCAGCATATCGAGCGCAGTACCAAGCTGTGCCAGCTGGCTTTGCGCACGGTCGCGCGTTTCCTGCAAAGATTTTTCCTGATGCGTCAGAAACGTTTTAGCTGAAGATTCAGAGAGGCAAGAAAAACTCTGCGTCAGAAGGTATTCAAAATCGGCTTCTTTAAGCATGTTAAGCTGGCCTGGCTCTGTATCTTCTTCGTATTCACGAAATTCAATGCCGGTGGTATAGAAGTTGTGATCTACCGTTCTGATCTGGACAACATCCCCCCACAGGGAGCTAACAGGGCGGTTGTCCATGATGTACTCACGGATACGATCACGGCAAACAGGCACGATGGCCCATTCCATATTTGCGAGGAAATAAAGGAACTCCAGCGCTTTTGAATAAGCGTGAGCCTGCGAAGGTTCAGGCTCGTTGCGTTCGATAACAATGGCTTCGTCAAAAATGTCTGATTCATCGACTTCAGCAAGTTCTTCACGTTCTTTTTTATCAGGCGCAGGAATTTCAACACCGCGTTTGTCACGATAATAGATACCCAACTGCTGAATGCCATACGGCTTCATTGCTTCCAGGATTTGTTCAGAAATATCTTCCAGACCTTCAAGCGCCTCATTCTGCATTTGCTGAATTTCGTCACGAGTCGGCTTTTCAAATTTCGCCAGAAACTTCTGTGTTTTATCCCCTACCTGTTTGTAAATAACGGTCAGATAAAGGTCATTAATCAGCTGCTTGGAATCACCGTGCAGCTTACGGTTATATTGATCAACATAAGCAGGGAAAAAATGGTCATACTCACCATCCGGGTACTCTTTAGCCTCATGGTGATATTCATGCGTCCACAGCTCTACATGGTCTGTTCCGAAGCTCTTGACCAGCGTATTAAGGTCTTTATGCCAGGTGACCAGTTCCCGATCTGATGCGCAGTCATGTGTGCGGCCATCCAGCTTGAAAAAAGCCATCAGATCGCCGTTTTCCATCGAAATCACGTAATCATTGAGGTGATAAGAATAGGGCAAATACTTTTTATTTACTGATGGCTCCTTACGGTAGGCATCAATTTTTTTTGGCTTCGTAGCGGTGGCAGCTCTCATTATTTTAAACCCTTACGTTTGTAGTCAACAGAGGAATAAGACGATCCTCCCCACTGCTTAAACGGAGAATCAAACCAATTACTGAATTTGGTTTTCAACCACAGGCCCATAATTCGAAACATGCGGTCGTCATATTTTGTTAATGCAGCTGAAGGAATCCACAAAAAGACGAACACCAGAATCGCCCACATATGAATAATCATAAAAAGCGAGGCAGAAATCATGAATATCATCATAGCTACATTACGTGGTACACCCAGCGCGCGAGGTAAGCGAGTCGCACCTTTGAAAAGCGGTCTTTTCCCGTCAACGAACATCTTTGTAGTCCTCACTTTGGGGGACAAAAGTCCCCCCTTTTCGCGTTGTTCAGCTTCCTACGCCCGTCAGGGAAACCAGAAATGATGCAGAACCAATACCAATCAGCGAGATTACGATACGAGGAATAAAGCTGGCTGGGATTACGTGAAGCATCCACATAAAGCAACTAACCATGATCGCAATAGCACAACCAATTGGAATCCATGTGCTCAACCACGTCTGGATTGATGTAGCGGTTGATTCACCAGTATCGGTGCCAGCGGCCAGCGCAATTTGCGGCAGGGCAATGGACAAAACGCCCATAACTACCGCAGGGCCATACTTCTTAAACAACGTGGTCATACTTTCTCCTTACTCACTATCTTCTGTTGATTGCAGATTTAACCGGCATTCTTCAACGCCACACTTATCTTTCAAAAACTCTGCCAGTAGCCTTAAATCAGCCCAGGTTCGTAGCTCATGCTCTTTGTTAACCCTAATGGAACATGCGATCTGGCCCAGCTGTTCATCGTCTATCTGAAAAACGGGATACCACTTCTTTAATGAAACCCGTTCTATCGTTACCTCCTTCACTTTTCCTGCTTCAAATAGCTCCAGGATCTGTGATTGCAATACAAGGTACAAACGTTCCATCCATAACCTCATTCCCCCTTCGCTGTTTCCTGTCTGGTTAAAAAGGCATCCGTATTATTTCGGCTGAAGGCATCGCCATCACCCGAACCAAAAACATCTTGTTCACCGTCATACTGCGGCGCCGTACTTTTTGCCTGCTGAGGCTCAGTCGCGGTGCTGTCCTCACTGGTCTGGCCGTCAGGTAGCAGCGTAGGGATTTTCAAATCAGTTGATTGACGCGCCACGTTGATAACTTTCGTGACATACCCGTTAGAAATCCCGTTTGTGAGTGAGCCGGTGTTGTAGCAGGAAAGCGCGTGTCTCAGCGCAACCTGCCCGGCTGGGTAGGATTTCAGGGCGCTATCATAACAGGCTTTAAGGATGGTCTGGCTCGCCCGCAGGTTGATGCAGGGTTTGAAAATATCGTCAACCGAAAGACCCAGGCCCACTAAATTATTTGAGTTAATTTGTGCAAGGCCCATATCAAAACTTTTATTATCCTTCAGCAGAACTTTCGCAACGCTGACGGCCTCAGCTTCAGTACGCGGTTGCTGTTTTAACTGAATACTACCGTTAATATTGATCCTGTACGGCCCATTTGAGGACTCATGGCCGACGATGTACGCCATCGTTAAGGGTGAAACATCAGGCGCACATCTCTGCGCAAGCCTGGCAACTTCATCGGAGGCAGGCGCAGCACTGGCACGGCCAGCACAAGCAAGGCAGGCCAGAGCGAGAACCAGGAGTTTTGGATGTTTACTCATTTATGTTTCACCGCGTAATTGTAATTTCGACGACTTTTGTTTATGATAAGGGCTAATGAGATCGTGTCAAGAAGAAACGAAAAGAAAACCGCTGAAGGAAGGAAGGTGATGCTGGTTCCCCTGAAATCAGAAAAACGACCAAAAGGCGAACCCGTGTATCGTGACCCGGATAACCCTTTTAATACGTGGACTGGTATAGGGAAGCGCCCGGCCTGGCTAACTGCAAAATTGGACGCTGGCATTAGCCTGGAAGCCATGAAGATGCAGGGCGTAGCCAACCCCAGAGAACATAGACCAGCAAAATACCGCGACCCCAGGAACGCAGAAAATACCTGGTCCGGGACTGGCCGCCGACCCACATGGCTCAAAGAGCTGCTTGATAGTGGTTTATCACTTGATGATCTGAAGATATAACCGGAGGGTATAAAAATGGGCGAACTTATTGATTTTGCGGAAAGGCAAAAAAGCAGAAGGAAGAAAAAGGCATCTTCCATTCCGCCCATTTTTAGAAAATTTCGTGTCCATGCGATCAGGTTACTCGCCAGCATCATCAAATCCGGCTCTTATTCAGTTGCTTATATTGTTAAGAAAATTACAGGAAAGTTAATCAAGTTTTACACAATTTTAACGATTTTCGTTTTTGTTGTCGAATATATTGCAGGCGATATAGGTTACAAATCTATTTATAACGCAGCGTTATTATTAATATTGCTTACCGTTATCAACATTCTGGCGAGTGTATATCTGAACAAACTGTTAAGGACAAAACAATGAAGAAACTCTTAATACCTCTGATAGCAGCTGGTAGTCTGCTTTATATTCCTGCCAGCCATGCTGAAGATCCCTGCAAAGTTATTATGTGCATGGCGGGCAAGCTCACCGGCGATAGCGGCGGAAGCGAGTGTAACAGTGCTGAAGCTGCTTTCTTCAATATCGTTAAAAAGAACAAGCACGGCTTTTTACCCAACCACACGAAGGATGCCAGGAAGGCTTTTCTTAATGAATGCCCGGATAATGGCGAAGGTGGAAGTAACCAGTCGATGATAAGCCAGATCATAAGTAAATACGGGAAAGTTCGCTTATAGGCGAACTAGGAATAATCTCAATTTAAGGAGCCAACGTGAAAAAAATAATATTAAGTGCATTAGCCTGTACAGCTCTCTTAACTGGTTGCGTCAGCCAGGATAAAGGTAATGCGATGCAGAGCCAGCTGAATAACCAGCAACGCCAGATTAACGAATTATCCGTTCGTTTGCAGTCTGCGGAGTCCCGGCTATCAAAGCAGGAAGAAAAGCTGCGCAACGAACTGCTGCAATCCAGCGGCTATTGCTATCTGAATGGCGCCCGCTACTCGACCGGCACCGTACTTTACGGGCGGATTTGCCAGAATCAGTCAGGCAGCGCTTCGTGGCAGGTATACAGCCGTCGCTAAACACCAGGGCGGTTTAACCGCCCTTTTCTTTACCCTCAGAAAGCCCACTATGACCATGATCCCCTTCCCCACTACAGAAAACCTTATTCTATGGGCTTGCAGCGCCATCGCACTGCTTGCCGTTGTATTCTTCCGGCGTTCAGTACGGCACAGGCGACACAAAAGGAAGCAGCAAAGTGCGCGGCGGGTGCTGGAGCGCATAAAGACGTTGCCGGGCTTCCCACAAAAAATTAACTACCTGAGGAAAATTGATCCTTTTGTGTTTGAAGAACTGTTGCTGGAAGGATTTGAAGCGCATGGCTTCAGAACCATCAGAAACAAACGCTATACCGGCGATGGAGGCATTGACGGCCAGGTAATAATAGGAAAATATCGCTATCTTATTCAGGCTAAACGCTATCGCGGCCATATTGCTTTACAGCACGTACAGGAGTTCGAGAAGTTGCTTAAACGTCATAACTGTCGCGGTCTGTTTTGCCATACCGGGAAAACCGGCGCAGGTTCAAAATCTGTCAGTATTGCCAGTGAACGGATGGAGATTATCAGCGGCCAGCGCCTGATAGATTTGCTCACGCCCGGCAGCTCCTTCACTATCGCAACCGCCCCGCAGACGATGATGAAGCGTACCGCAGCAACACTAGAAACGAGCACCATTGTTAAAGATGCCGGTAAAGAAAATCGATACCATGAGAGTTAATTAAATGAAGTCAGTAACTATAGAAGCAAAAACATTTGCTGAAATGTTAGGAATAACAGAAGGTGAGTTAATCTTTGCCATTAAGAAAACTGGCACATTCAAAAACAAGACCATCCCACAACCTCATGAGCCACATAAATCAAATAATAGATTTTTATATTCAGACGTAATGAGGTTTATAGAATCACTAAAAGACAAAGAGAACCGGTAATGACTCCAACTTACTGATAGTGTTTTATGTTCAGATAATGCCCGATGACCTTGTCATGCAGCTCCACCGATTTTGAGAACGACAGTGACTTCCGTCCCAGCCTTGCCAGATGTTGTCTCAGATTCAGGTTATGTCGCTCAATGCGCTGAGTGTAACGCTTGCTGATAACGTGCAGCTTTCCCTTCAGGCGGGGTTCATACAGCGGCCAGCCATCCGTCATCCATACCACGACCTCAAAGGCCGACAGCAGGCCCAGAAGACGCTCCAGCGTGGCCAACGTGCGTTACCTAACAATAAACCTGTTTAAATATCCAGATAAAAACATTCAATCTGGGTCAAATGAGTGATACAGTTTCACCCATAAGACCCAATGGAGGCAATATGTCTGAATTTGAATTACTGGCGCAGGATCTGCTTGAGAAAGCAGAAGCGGAAGAACAACTGCGACAGGAAAATGATAAAAAGCTGCTCGGGCAGGTGCTGGAAATCTATGACCAGAAGTACGTGGCTGAACTGCTTAGAAAAGTTGGTAAAAATGAGTGGAGTCGCGAGACTCTTAATCGCTGGATTAATGGTAAGTGCTCACCTAAGACGCTGACGTTAGCCGAAGAGGAACTTCTACGAAAAATGCTTCCGGAAGCGCCTGCACATCACCCTGACTATGCCTTCCGGTTTATTGACCTGTTTGCTGGGATTGGAGGTATACGGAAGGGCTTCGAAACCATCGGTGGCCAGTGCGTTTTTACCAGTGAATGGAATAAAGAGGCTGTGCGCACATATAAAGCTAACTGGTTTAACGATGCTCAGGAACACACTTTCAATCTCGATATTCGTGAAGTCACGCTCAGTGATAAACCTGAAGTACCTGAAAACGATGCCTATGCTTACATTAATGAGCATGTGCCGGATCATGATGTACTTCTAGCAGGTTTCCCCTGTCAACCGTTTAGCCTTGCGGGCGTAAGCAAGAAAAACTCGCTCGGGCGCGCGCATGGTTTCGAATGTGAGGCTCAGGGAACGCTTTTCTTCGATGTGGCGCGTATTATCCGCGCAAAAAAACCTGCCATCTTTGTTCTTGAAAACGTTAAAAACCTGAAGAGCCATGACAAGGGTAAAACCTTTAAAGTCATCATGGATACCCTCGACGAACTGGGCTATGAAGTTGCGGATGCAGCTGAGATGGGCAAAAACGATCCTAAAGTTATCGACGGAAAGCACTTTTTACCTCAGCACCGAGAACGTATCGTTTTGGTCGGTTTCCGCCGTGATCTGAACATTCACCAGGGCTTTACCCTGCGCGATATTAGTCGTTTTTATCCGGAACAGCGTCCGTCATTTGGCG
Source organism: Enterobacter cloacae complex sp. IR5422 (assembly GCF_049238165.1). Lineage (NCBI taxonomy): Bacteria > Pseudomonadati > Pseudomonadota > Gammaproteobacteria > Enterobacterales > Enterobacteriaceae > Enterobacter > Enterobacter cloacae complex sp. IR5422. Next base: position 19,557 of record NZ_JBMKHT010000040.1, read on the forward strand.
AACTGCTGGAACCCGTGGTTGACAGCAAATATATACTGACGCCGAAACTCTGGGAGTATCTCTATAACTACGCCAAAAAGCACGCAGCTAAGGGTAACGGATTCGGTTTTGGCCTCGTTAATCCTGAAAATAAAGAAAGCATTGCCCGTACGCTTTCTGCTCGCTATCACAAAGACGGGTCTGAAATTCTGATAGACCGTGGCTGGGATATGGCCACAGGTGAAACAGACTTCGCGAACGAAGAAAATCAGGCGCATCGGCCCCGCAGGCTGACTCCGCGAGAGTGCGCGCGCCTTATGGGTTTTGAAAAAGTAGATGGCAGGCCTTTTCGCATTCCTGTGTCAGACACTCAGTCGTACAGGCAGTTCGGTAACTCCGTAGTGGTGCCCGTGTTTGAAGCCGTAGCCAAACTGCTTGAACCTTATATCCTGAAAGCGGTTAATGCCGATTCGTGCAAGGTTGAACGAATCTGATCGCTCCTCCCGGTATTTATGCCGGGAGATAATCTATGGAATATCTGCGTAAAGCCCTGTCAGCTCAGCAATAAACGCACCTAGCGTCATTAGCTCAGCTCTCACCGCCTCCGGGTATTTTTTGTGCAGAGATGATGGCACGACCAATCTGACACCCGACTCCCGCATCTCCCGATATTGAGCCAGAGAAACTCCCTCCTGGAGTGTAAACAGATGCACCTGATGAATTTTATCGGCCTCATTCAGTATCTGACGCCAGCGATCCTTACAGGTAGTCTTGACTGCCAGCATGCGCAGATTTTCTACGGGAAACTCAGTATCGTGGTAAGCCCCTGCGGAAGGGAAAAGGAAATCGGGTTTTTTATTACCTTCTGTGATGGCCTGCGTCGCAAAGTGTCGCAGGCCGTGCTCAATGAATAGATGCTCCAGGTGCAGTTCCAGCGACTTCCCGGCTCTGGATTTACGGCGATTGCTGACAGAATTGGCCAGCGCAATAAATTCATCCACAGAGCCAAATCCTTTCCGGATGATATCCAGAACATGCAGTTCCTCAACCAATAGAAATATGTCGTACTCCACGCGCCGGCGGTCAAGAAGTTGCTCATCCGGATCAAGGGAATTTTTCACATAATGGCTGGCTGCATACTGAATAATTTCACTTCCCGACGGAAAGCGCAGGTGCCAGTCTTCAGGTAGAATATATTTATGATTTACTGGCGCTTGCTGTAGAGATAGTCCGCCTAGAATCTGTCCTGCGGGGCCGGATATAAGCGCTCCGGGTATAACTTCACCAATAGCGGTCTCAATGACGTCCTCTTCATCAGTGCTGGCGCATACCCAAATATTTACTTCCTTACAGTCCCCCCCTTGCTCATCAAGCTTGAAAGCCAGGAGCGTCAGAGCCCCTGTATTTTCAGGATCCTGAAGTGGGCTGCCTCTACCCCAGCGGGTAATCCTTTTTTCATTCCGGGTTTTACCAAAATGACGGCTGTTATAATAAATTGCCCTGGCTTCGCTGTCAGGGCAATCATGCGATGACACATGTGCGGTGAGAAAAACCGAAGGGTTCAGTTCACGGGTATGGTTGATAGACGGAAAGAGTTTTTCAACGATACCTGAAGGGATATAAAGCCCTACCTGGTGACCACCTGTTGCGCCGGTATCGTTGGCGGAAAGGCGTTTGATGTAGACGAAGTAATTCTCACATGCGATCTCAAGTAGCCAGTTGTGGAAAACCGACATAAGCATCCCCTGTTACCCTGAAACTCTACTCACCATTTTTTCATGATTATATACAAACAGTGTCATTTTCAGAAGACGACTGCACCAGTTGATTGGGCGTAATGGCTGTTGTGCAGCCAGCTCCTGACAGTTCAATATCAGAAGTGATCTGCACCAATCTCGACTATGCTCAATACTCGTGTGCACCAAAGCGAGGTGAGCATGGCGACGGAGGCTCTGTTGCAAAGATTGGCGGCAGTCAGAGGTAGGCTGTCGCTCTGCGCCGATCAGGCGGCTGCTGCGAAATGGTGGTTGAGCATGCCCATGGCCTCCGTCAGCGCCGAGGGCCCAATGCCAAAAGCTCTCTCCACAAGGCGCACCTCGCCCCTGATGCCGGGCTGCAGGCACCAGGGGCGAGCCTGTCCTTTGCGCAGGGCTCGCATGACTTCGAATCCCTTGATCGTGGCATAGGCCGTGGGGATCGATTTGAAACCGCGCACCGGCTTGATCAGTATCTTGAGCTTTCCGTGATCGGCCTCGATCACGTTATTGAGATACTTCACCTGCCGGTGGGCCGTCTCCCGGTCCAGCTTTCCTTCGCGCTTCAATTCGGTGATCGCTGCACCATAGCTCGGCGCTTTGTCGGTATTGAGCGTGGCAGGCTTTTCCCAGTGCTTCAGGCCTCGCAGGGCCTTGCCCAGGAACCGCTTCGCTGCCTTGGCGCTGCGGGTCGGCGACAGGTAGAAATCGATCGTGTCGCCCCGCTTGTCGACTGCCCGGTACAGGTAGGTCCACTTGCCCCGCACCTTGACGTAGGTTTCATCCAGGCGCCAGCTCGGATCAAAGCCACGCCGCCAGAACCAGCGCAGCCGCTTCTCCATCTCCGGGGCGTAGCACTGGACCCAGCGATAGATCGTCGTATGGTCGACCGAAATGCCGCGTTCCGCCAGCATTTCCTCAAGGTCGCGATAGCTGATCGGATAGCGACAATACCAGCGCACCGCCCACAGGATCACATCACCCTGGAAATGGCGCCACTTGAAATCCGTCATCGTTCCGTCCGTCCAATCTCCGCCAAGCATGCTCAAGCTTCACGATTTTTGCAACAGAGCCCACACGAGTATTGAGCATAGTCGAGATTGGTGCAGATCACTTCTGATATTGAACTGTCAGGAGCTGGCTGCACAACAGCCATTACGCCCAATCAACTGGTGCAGTCGTCTTCTGAAAATGACAATCGTGCCACCGGCTCCAGGTCTTATCGAACAGCTCAGACACATGGTCCAAATGCTGGTCGATCCGTTCGGCCAGTTTTTCGATGGCCTCTTGCTTGAGCTTGTCACTTTCCCTGAACTCGATGTTCAAGGCCCTGGCCACCTGGTTGAGGTTCCGGCCGATAGCTCCAAGCTGCCGGCACGATTCCCGTACGGTGTTCACTTCTTCATCAGTGAGGACCGGCATCCGGTTCAACGACCGCAGTCATTTCTGTACCTAAACAGTCCTGCGAATATGTGAGTTTTGACCTAATGAGCCACAAAAACTCATTTTCGCCCACGATAATTTTTCTACTTCCTTTCTTTGGAATGCTCATTTCAATATTCACATAACGTCGCTATCAATCGCGGAAAAGGCGTAGTGCGCGAAGCGAACGAAGCTTTTTGCCGTCGATTGCATAGCTTTGTTAACCCTTTTTCCAAATTTGATAGCAATAGTTAATGTTTGAAGTAAAGTGTTGCTCAAAAACAACTTCGAAGGTATTTGGAATACTCGGGAAGAAAACATCCCCCTCTGGCTCGATGTCGATCGTCGATAAGTGGAGCGTAGAGGCCATGGGTAATGTTTCTCGGTAAATTTCTCCGCCACCAGACACTATAACGTGACCGGTGAATTCAGCTAGCCTGTCCATGGCCTCTTCGATTGACTGAAATACAACTACATTGTCATCATTTGATGTCCAACCTGAGCGGGTAACGACCGCGTATTTCCTATTGGGGAGTGCGCCCATAGATTCAAACGTCTTGCGACCCACCAGAAGCCACTGATTGTAGGTCAATGCTTTAAAAAGTAGCTGCTCCCCTTTCGCGGACCAGGGTATGTCTGGACCGCAACCAATCACGCCGTTTTTCGCTTTCGCAGCCATCAATGATACTTTCAAGGTTCTCATCCTGGGTTAACTTTGTTTTAGGGCGACTGCCCTGCTGCGTAACATCGTTGCTGCTCCATAACATCAAACATCGACCCACGGCGTAACGCGCTTGCTGCTTGGATGCCCGAGGCATAGACTGTACAAAAAAACAGTCATAACAAGCCATGAAAACCGCCACTGCGCCGTTACCACCGCTGCGTTCGGTCAAGGTTCTGGACCAGTTGCGTGAGCGCATACGCTACTTGCATTACAGTTTACGAACCGAACAGGCTTATGTCCACTGGGTTCGTGCCTTCATCCGTTTCCACGGTGTGCGTCACCCGGCAACCTTGGGCAGCAGCGAAGTCGAGGCATTTCTGTCCTGGCTGGCGAACGAGCGCAAGGTTTCGGTCTCCACGCATCGTCAGGCATTGGCGGCCTTGCTGTTCTTCTACGGCAAGGTGCTGTGCACGGATCTGCCCTGGCTTCAGGAGATCGGAAGACCTCGGCCGTCGCGGCGCTTGCCGGTGGTGCTGACCCCGGATGAAGTGGTTCGCATCCTCGGTTTTCTGGAAGGCGAGCATCGTTTGTTCGCCCAGCTTCTGTATGGAACGGGCATGCGGATCAGTGAGGGTTTGCAACTGCGGGTCAAGGATCTGGATTTCGATCACGGCACGATCATCGTGCGGGAGGGCAAGGGCTCCAAGGATCGGGCCTTGATGTTACCCGAGAGCTTGGCACCCAGCCTGCGCGAGCAGCTGTCGCGTGCACGGGCATGGTGGCTGAAGGACCAGGCCGAGGGCCGCAGCGGCGTTGCGCTTCCCGACGCCCTTGAGCGGAAGTATCCGCGCGCCGGGCATTCCTGGCCGTGGTTCTGGGTTTTTGCGCAGCACACGCATTCGACCGATCCACGGAGCGGTGTCGTGCGTCGCCATCACATGTATGACCAGACCTTTCAGCGCGCCTTCAAACGTGCCGTAGAACAAGCAGGCATCACGAAGCCCGCCACACCGCACACCCTCCGCCACTCGTTCGCGACGGCCTTGCTCCGCAGCGGTTACGACATTCGAACCGTGCAGGATCTGCTCGGCCATTCCGACGTCTCTACGACGATGATTTACACGCATGTGCTGAAAGTTGGCGGTGCCGGAGTGCGCTCACCGCTTGATGCGCTGCCGCCCCTCACTAGTGAGAGGTAGGGCAGCGCAAGTCAATCCTGGCGGATTCACTACCCCTGCGCGAAGGCCATCGGTGCCGCATCGAACGGCCGGTTGCGGAAAGTCCTCCCTGCGTCCGCTGATGGCCGGCAGCAGCCCGTCGTTGCCTGATGGATCCAACCCCTCCGCTGCTATAGTGCAGTCGGCTTCTGACGTTCAGTGCAGCCGTCTTCTGAAAACGACAAACAGCCAGAAAGGCTGTTACAGGCGATTTGATCTGCAACCTATTGGTTAAATTAATGTATCAAAAACGATGGTTTTTGTGACAGTCTTGAAAAGTCCTGACTTCTCCCGAAAAATGACTCCCCTCATGTAACAAAACTCGTTACTGTATCAACATAACAATAACCCCATAACTAATTAGCGAGAAAAGAATGAAAATCGGCTATGCACGTAAATCTACGCATCTTCAGGATGTGGCGCACCAGGTTGACGAACTAACAAAAGCTGGATGTGAGCAAATCTATCAGGATCAGACCTCACGTAGCGGCCCAAAGCGCGACAAAAAAGGTGCGCCGGAACTGGAGAACTGCCTGAAAGCATTGCGCGAGGGAGATACCCTAGTAGTTTGGGCACTAGATCGGCTCGGCGGTTCATTGGGTCAAGTCATTACTTTACTCGACGACCTGAAGAAACGCGGAATAACTTTCATAGCCATCAAGGACAGAATAGACACAAATGCGCCAGTTATAGGGGAAATCTATACTCATCTGATGGCGATATTCTCTAGCTTTGAACGCAACCGCAATATTGAAAGAACGCGCTCAGGCCTTGCAGCTGCACGCGCAAGGGGCCGTGTGGGAGGGAGAAAACCGTCACTTTCTGAAGAAGATGTTAAACAAATTAGAATCTTACTTGCTGATCCTGAAATGACAGTTGGTGCAGTTGCTAAGCGCTTCAACGTTTCTCGCATGACTATTTATCGCTACACCACAAAATCATGAATGACCGCAGCATGGCGGTTTTATTTTCTTATGCCGTCAGGGCATGGAAGGCGACCACGCCGGAGTTAAACGGGCACCGGCCGCAAATCGCCGGAAACCGCAATGCTGAACGTATCGCCCGACCCAGCCCCCTCCCTGCAAAGCCCTAATCCCGCTCACCGCCACACAGCTGCCGTATGTCCCCCACGGGGGTGCGCAGTGGGCGCCGCGCGCCTGCGCGCGGGAACGGCGGCCCGCCTTCGGGTCGCGGCGCCGTACTGCGAGTTAGCGGCCGCACGCGGCCGGTTACGGGGGACACTACGCCATACGACCAGCGACCCGCTGAGCTGCACAATCCACGGATAACACAAGCTACATACATGTCGATATGGGAATCCGCCCATCTTGCCGGGCGCCGCTGTCGTGTGGAAATCCGCCCACCTTACCGGGCGCCGGTGCCGTGTGGGAATCCACCCACCTTGCCGGGCGCCGGTGCTGTGTGGAAATCCGCCCACCTTGCCGGGCGCCGGTGCCGTGTGGGAATCCGCCCACCTTGCCGGGTGCCGGTGCCGTGTGGAAATCCGCCCACCTTGCCGGGCGCCGGTGCCGTGTGGGAATCCGCCCACCTTGCCGGGCGCCGGTGCTGTGTGGGAATCCGCCCACCTTGCCGGGCGCCGGTGCCGTGTGGGAATCCGCCCACCTTGCCGGGCGCCGGTGCTGTGTGGAAATCCGCCCACCCTTTCCGGGCGCCGGAGCCGTGTGGGAATCCGCCCACCTTGCCGGGCGCCGGTGCCGTGTGGGAATCCGCCCACCTTGCCGGGCGCCGGAGCCGTGTGGGAATCCGCCCACCTTGCCGGGCGCCGGTGCCGTGTGGGAATCCGCCCACCTTGCCGGGCGCCGGTGCCGTGTGGGAATCCGCCCACCTTGCCGGGCGCCGGTGCTGTGTGGAAATTCGCCCACCTTGCCGGGCGCCGGTGCTGTGTGGAAATTCGCCCATCTTCATGACAAAAATTTGTCAAATGACAGGCTCATGTGTGCTGATTTATGTCAGACGGGATTTTGCTTATCAATTATTGAGAACAGAAATTTTCCTGAATCATCAATACTATACTTAGCAAGTAAAGGTGTTTTCTCATTTATCTGCTTGAGTGCAGGATCAAGGAAAGATCGTTTCAACTCTGCCAAGTTCTTCTGTTGGGATTCCGGCAAAAGGAAACGGTCATTTAACCAAGCATGAGTAGTAACCCATAAGCCTGAAGATTTGAATTGAGCAAGACTTTCATAAAGGCGGATCGTCCGTGGATTTCGAAGACTGCCACAATCGCGGAGCGAGTAGGTGGTGAACTGGTTCGTCAGGCCGTAAATGTACCGCAGGAGTTTATGGTTAAATTCGATTTCCCAGATACCACGAGCTGATCGGCTGCCAGCCTCTGTTAGCCAGGGGCGCGCGACGCAGTCAAAACTCCCTTCTTTCGGGTAAAAGATTACCGCAGAACGGCTTAACTCAAACACGCCTTCTTTAACATCCTTGATAGCCTGGTTACGGCTTACCTGAAAAATTTGCTCATAGTCAGCCACCTTTACTTTGAAAGTAGAGTCACCGAGTACAGCCATCTCATCATCATCTTCGCTTACTGAAGCTGTGAAATACGTCTGCATAAGACATAACCAGAGAACGCGCTTTGCTTTTAGCGAGAGGTAGTAAGCAGCTTCGGTAAGCTCGTTAGACTGCTTAACTTTTATCTTTTTGTTCAGCAACTTATCCATGAGCCTTGCCTTTGTGGGTTAAAAATTACTCTCCACACTACCACAAAGTTCAAACAAGTAAATACATTTTTTACAGTTTCGTCTAAGGTGGGCCAATTCCCATAACAAGGTGGGCTAATTCCCATAGTAAGGTGGGGTGTTTCCCATAGATAGGTGGGCCAATTCCCATAACAAGGTGGGCGGATTCCCAGAGATAACACTTATTTATGATTTTAAATCAATGAGTTATATAGCTCTAAAAGACTTTAAAAAGATAAAAAATCTATAAAATACCTTTTAAAAATATGCCTGTGGATATGTGCATATCATCGCTTACCAGCGCCGCTTCGCGGCTCGGTCAACCCCTCAGAACCGCGAAAACAAGTTTCGCAGTTCTTCACGGTTCATGTTTTAATCCAAGCATGGCGCCAGCACCTTCGCGGCACCATCGAGGCCCGCGCTGCTGCCGCACCGGGCCTCACCCTCAAATAAAATAAAGTTTATAAAAATCGTACTTGTATTGACCCCAGTTTATTCTGAGTATATCCTTTCTGTAACCAAAACTACGGAGGCGCCACAGATGGCTCAGAAAAACAGAATTTCAGAAACAGAATGGAAACAGCTGCTGCCGCAAATGGCTTCCTTTGCACACATCACAACAGATATTGGCTATTCCGTGCTTGTCAAAGGTGAGAAATCATCAGACGTAGCCACGCGAGTAGGCCGTTCCAAGCAAAACATTTCCAGCACCGTTAAGCGAATCTGGGATTTGTACCAGAACACCACTCTTAAAGCCGAGAACGGCGAACCATTAAAATTAGTTCAGGTCTGGATACCAGCAAGCCTTGCTGAAACTGTTTTAAAAGAAGCCGCGAAGTACAGCATTAATAACATCACGACCTCGGAAATGGAAAAAAAATAAAGTCCGAAAGGACTTTATTTTAAGACTACTAACGCGGCTTTATTACAGTGCTCGCCACCACAGTAAACCACTATCCCCGGTTTACCCCAGAGATTGATATGACACACCGGGCAGCTGTACTTTTCCCGGTTTGTTTTGTTCACCGGCGCTTCAGGCGGCGGGGTTACAAATCGCATGGCCTCTATGATCTCGTCGTCGAGTTCAACCGGGTCGCGCCCTTCCTCCACCTCCTGTTCGTGTTCGCTATCATCTTCCTCGTCGTCAATATAGCCTTTTCCTGTAGGGCTTAGCACAGCGCCAGGCTTAGGCTGGTAAGGCGGAAACCTGTCCATCCAGGAAAGCCGGAAATGGCCTGTCAGCAGTTCATCACAGGCCATATCGAAAGGGCCACCGGCAATAATATAATGGGTCATGCTCTGGCCCACTTTCCTGCCTCCCGGTTCGCCGGTATCAGAAGGCATTAGTCCTACCCGTTCCATCCGGGCCGCCCACTGTTTGTTGTGATAGCCACGGCGGCCAGGCTCGCCAAAATGGAATTGCCACTGATGAACCATCTCATGCACCAGTGTTGAAAGCGTGGCCTTTATGGTTCTGATCGAGAAATACACCGGATTCATAGCGATCTCGTCTACCGTGTACCCACTCTCACGGCCGACGAAACGCTTAAAGGAACAATAGCCATACGTTCGCTTCTCACGCTGCAACGTTATCAGGCATGGCGGCAGCTCGTTGCTGAATAGCTTCTCATTAAAAAAATCGTAGGCTCTCTGAAGTTCATCGTAGGTTTCGGGCGTAGGCAAATTCACTGTTAACCTCACATATATGTATTGTGCAATACACATAATTTAGCTGATCTTTTATACAGATGAAACGCCTTTTACCGAAAACCGCGAAACCGCGCCGAAACTCGTTTCGGCCGGTTGAGGGGTTGACCGGCCCGCGTGCGGCGCCGGTAATTATTTGATGGTTGCTGTTGGTATCGAGCGCCAGTCTGTCGTGTAATCAGGTGACAACATCTGACGGCGCATGGCAAAGGAGTTATCGATGCCCTGGCCTGCAAAAAACAGCTGGCTCTTGCCACGCCGGTTTATGCCATCGAGAACAGCCATTAACGCCTCGCTGCCAGCTGAAGGCGTAGCAGAGTCGAATAAATCCAGCTGGGCCTCCTTTCCGCTGAAATCGGCCAGCATGATCCCTGCTTTTGCATACGCAATATCTTCCCGCCAGATCCGCGCCAGCGCGGCTTGTGCCGCCTGAATTATCGTGCGGCTGTCCTGGGTTGCCACCGTCAGTTTTTCGGTTGCCTGATTGGCATACTGTGTATCACGCACTGAATAAGGACTGGTGCGGATAAAGACGCTTATGACGCGGCAGTATTGCCGCTCATTACGCAGTTTTTCAGCTGCGCGCGCTGCAAATCCGGTGATCGCCTGCTGCATATCCGCCAGGGCTACTACGCGTTGGCCGAATGAGCGCGATACAACAATCTGCTGCTTCGCCGGAGGGTTTTCTTCCAGGCTGAAGCAAGCCTCGCCGCGTAGCTCCCGTACCGTTCTTTCAAGCACAACACCAAACGTCTTACGGATTAGGCGCGTATCTGCCCTGGCTAAATCCAGCACCGTTTTGATCCCCATTGTGGCGAGTGCTTTCTCTGTACGATGGCCGACGCCCCAGACTTCCGCAACCGGCAGGATGCTCATTAATTTCTTCAGTCTGGCGCCATCGTCCAGAGCAACCACCCCGCCAGTAGCGGGCCATGTTTTTGCAGCGTGGTTACACAGCTTCGCCAGCGTCTTAGTACGGGCAATACCGACCCCGCATACCAGCGTTGTGTGTCGCCTGACTTCCTCGCGCAGTTGGCGCCCGAAAGCGTCAAGGCTCATGGCGGCCGTTATCCCTTTGCAGTCAACAAAAAGCTCGTCGATTGAATACTGTTCGACGTGGCTTGCAAGGGACTCAACTACGGCCGCGAACCGGGCCGACATGGAGGCATAGAGAGTGTAATTAGAGCTAAAAATAGCGATGTTATGACGCTCGATTATGGGTCTGACTTTGAAGTACGGATCGCCCATTTTCAGGCCCGCTTTCTTCGCCAGGTAATTACGGGCCACAATGTTGCCGTCATTGTTGGATAAAACGGCCACTGCTCGGTTTGCCAGATCTGGCCTAAATGCCTGCTCACAGCTGGCGTACATGCCATTGACATCAATCAGCGCAAACATACCGGATGCTCGATAAGGGAATGCGTAACCACTCCCCAGATTTCAACGCTCTCATTATCCGGGTCAATGTAGTACACAGGAAAATCTTTGTTCATCGGCATCAGGCAGGGTCTGGGCCTCAGCAGTAGCCGCTTCACGGTAAATTCATTATGGATGCAGGCGACTACGATTGAGCCGTGGCTGGCCGTCAGCGAGCGATCCACAACCAGTACGTCACCATCATGGATGCGGCCATCTTCCATTGACGAGCCAGAAACCCGCAGGAAGTAAGTTGCTGAAGGGTGACGAACACAATACTCATGCAGGTTTAACTCCTGCTTTTCATAGCCCTGGGCCGGGCTGGGGAACCCCGCAGAAATTCTTTGCAGATAAAAAGGGATGCTGTGTACCCGGCTGGCGCCGGAGCTTTCAAAAATATCGACCTTCATAGCGATCTTCCAAATCACTGTTTACTTATACAGTATCGCTGTTATGGTCAGGTTGGCAAGTTTTACAGGTACTCTACTATATGTAGTGCTGCTTCAGCTGCCAACGAACGCTATATATAGTGTTTGTTGGCTTTCTGCTTTCTCAGTGTCCCCTGTAACCGGCCGCGTGGCGGCGGGCTAGCAGGGAGGGGGGTGGCCTGTCGCTCCGGTCAGTCCCGCAGTTTCCGGCGATTTGCCCCCGGTGTCCGGTGGAGTCCGGCGAGGTCGCCTTCCATGCTCTGACGGGCATAAAATTAGGTAAATATAATCCGTACTTGTATTGACTTTAACGCCCCATTGTACGATAATTAAAAAGTGGCAGGTGATGTGCCTGCCGCTTAACCATCGCCGGTATCGGCTTAAAGAGGAAGTATCATGGAAACTATCGAAATCACCGCCCGCTACATTTCTGAAAACGCCCGCATGAACTTCATGCCTGCGGCATTTCGTGGCGCTTTCTTCAGCGCAGATCACTTCATTCAGTCCTTTCTGAATCGTTACGCTAAAGACTACCAGGGAGGGTATTGGGAATACCTTCAGGCCAGCAATGGCGCGTTTTTTATGGAAGCGCCCCAACCTCTTTGGCTCTCGTTACCTAACTATTTTGAAGGTGAATGCAGCGCGCGCGAAGTAGGGATTATTGTTTGTCTGTATGCCTACAGTTACTTTTGCGGGCTGGCATATGAAGAAGGCAAAGCCGAACTGAACGAAACGATGGCTAACCGGTATCACCTGTTGCGGGAGTACGTTAATACGCTGGAGAACGAAAGCCAGAATCGTATTTATCGTGCCATTGATTAACTGATAACCAGGCGGGCAAAGCCCGCCTTATCGTGACTGTCACGCTCAGGGGAAACTATGTTAGCGACACTTCAACACCCTACCGCCTGGCAATTGCCAGATCGGTTAATGCTTTTGGAACTGTTAATGTTCGATTACCGTAATTCCGATCAGGAGCGCTACGGCCAGCAAATCTATCACCACTATCGTAAACAGGGTAATCATCGCTGGGATACTTCTGTTCATCAGGATAGCGGCGGCCAATACGCGATTATTTTCCGGCACTCCTTCAGCAAAAAACAGGCTGATGGCGTTAAGCGAACGATGATCCGCGATGAAACCGTTATACGGGCAGGTACGGCGCAGGAGCTGACAGAAGCGACATTTCCCGACTTCCAGGATAGCGATATTCTGAAGGCGTCGGATTTCTTTAAGTCGCTTATCCAGCGCAAAGCGGCAGACGTAACACAAACCGATATTTGAGGATCAGCGATGCTGAACAAAACCGAAAACAACACCAACATTAGTAGTATCAACCCCTGTTCTACAGAGAGCCTAATAGCCGTGACGGGAAATGATGGAGAGACGCATATCATTCAGCGTGAGTTAATATCCCACTCTGTTGAAGGGCATGAAGCCACAATCATTCACCTTGTAACCGGGAAGTCGATAAGGGTTTCTTTGTCATCTGAAATTCTGGCAAAAAAACTAGGCATTACCGTGTCTGAATAACGGGTTTTGTTGCTTTGTTATAAGGTTTTATCCGTGTGTGGCAGAGTTCTAAAAAGGGAAACGTGAGAGATTATGAATACGATTAGCATAACGGAAATCGTGTTGAGTGTGCTTCTTGCGGGCGCTTTGGGGCCGGTTTTATTACGTCGAAAAAAAGGTCTGCTGTTACTGTTGTTGATTCTGGTCTGCACGATACTTTTGCTTCATGGTGTCACTACGATTTACTGATGTGGTCGAAAATCTTTAAAAGCGAACCCCCGGACGTCACCCCTCCGGGGCCGTTCTGCTGTGCTGCGCATCGAGCCGCTACGCGTCTCGCCCCGCTCACGCGGGCAGCTGCCACTGACGCCTCCGGCCTGCGGCCTCCGCGCTCCGCTTGGCAACCCCTTCCCCTGCTGCCGCTCATTTCCCCTTCAGCCTCCTATCATGATTCGTCTCCTGCATTATCCGTGGATTGTGCAGCTCAGTGGGGCGCTGGCCGTGACGGTGCGGTGTCCCCCGTAACCGGCCGCGCGGCGGCCGCTAACTCGCAGTACGGCGCCGCGACCCGCAGGCGGGCCGCCGTACCCGCGCGCAGGCGCGCGGCGCCCACTGCGCACCCCCGTGGGGGACGTGCGGCAGCTGCGTGGCGGCGGGCTGGGTTATGGCTTAGCAGGAAGGGGGGTTGGCCTGTTGCTCCGGTCAGTCCCGCAGTTTCCGGCGATTTGCGGCCGGTGTCCGGTGGAGTCCGGCGCGGTCGCCTTCCATGCCCTGACGGGCATAAAAACATGTAAATAAATTCCGTACTTGTATTGACTTTAAAGGCGTAATCACCGATAATTAAATCATCGGGAGGCAACACCGCCACCCGAAAAATTGCCGGTATCGGCGCTTACAGGAGTCGTCATGCACTTTACTAACTTCCTTCAGCGTTACTTCGATATAGAGATTGAACATACCTTTGACCCTACCATTCAGGGCAGCAACGAAACGGGTAAAGACGTCACTAAAATCTGGATCTATGAGAAGGGCGAGGATAGCGAACCGCTGCTTACTCTGACAGAAGCATGGTGGTATACCGAGACAAAAACGGCTGGTAACTGGCTTATCGGCAACGTGTATTCAACGCTTGAGCATGGGCGTGAAATTCATGAAAGCGAATTTCGTAAACTGGTAACAGCTGGCAAGGTGATATCAGCATGAGTAAGGGGAATAAAATGCTTATTAATCGGATAGCGGTTATCGGGCTTGCAGTTGTCGCAGCCGCTACGCAGGCAGGTGTGCCGCCGGTTAAGTTTTTTTACCGGGATACAGTCCCGGTAAGCATTACGCTGGACGAACCCGCAACGGGTTGCAGCATGGCCGGTGTGATTGTTCATCCAGTGGATCGGCCAGCGGCAAAAGTGGCGTGGTTTAGCGAGCGGATTTGCGGTAAAAAACGTTACCCGGTTAGCTTTATCAGTGATGAAATTAGCGCCCCGCATAACGTGATCCATAAAGGGGAAAAGTTTCACGTTACCCCGGCTCAGGTCAATCTCCTGGACGCGCAAAACCTCTAATTAAATCATCGGGTGGCAATACCGCCGCCCGAACAATCGCCGGTATCGGCAACCATCAAGGAGTTCACATGTATCACTATCTCGTTTTTGTCCCTCTCGCATTAATTTTTAGCGCCGCTGCGCTTGCCCTGCCCTGGTTTATCGTTCGTGCGGGATACAGGGATCTGGTGCAGATCACCTGCGCCTGCGTCTCTGTTCTGGGCCTGTGTGCGGCGACAGGGGTTTTCAGCTACTTCGATAATAAGCCGCTTGCGTTTCTGTACGGTTGCGGCGCGCTGGCGTGCTTTTTGTACGCGGTAGACTGCGCGATACCGTTGTATATGACGCGTAAAAAGCCACGTAAGCAGCTGTAAGAAAAAAGGCGGGTAATCCCCGCCTTTTTTATTGAGGCTGTCAGAAAGCGATTCAGGCACTCTATGAACGCTTTGCAAGATATAAAATTTTGTATGCACATTCAGTACTTATATTGACTTTGAGGACATAATCACCGATAATTAAATCATCGGGAGGCAACACCGTCGCCCGCAAAATTGCCGGTATCGGCGCGCAAAGGAGTACATCATGGATTACCAGACCCGCTTAAATTCTGATATAACCAAAGAGATTGATTATCTGGCATCACTGCGTAAACAACGCATGGTGGCGGATCTGCGCACAGAGCTGGTTTACGGCTCCCTGGAGCGTCTGGCAGATATGATCTGCAACACCGTCACTGACTGGTCGCTTCCCTGCCCTGTTCTGCCGCTTTCTTCCGTACAGCAATGGCACAAAGCCCGCGAAATCGTCCTGGCAGATTATGAGGACTTCGGCCACGATGCCTGGGACTTTGCCCGCCACTATATGAAAACAGAGCTTAGCTTCGGTTATGCCTGCTACAAAGACGATATTGCCTGATGATTAACAACATGGGGGGCTAACGCCCCCCTGATAAACTGACCCTTTTAATGGCCTTACCGCCGATTTCAGATGGAACGAGAGATAAACAGCGGCAGACTCCGGGCGTTACCCCTTCGGGGCCGCTCTGCTGTGCTGCGCATCGAGCCGGTTCCCGTCTCGCCCCGCTTACGCGGGCAGCGGCCGCTAACGCCTCCGGCCTTCGGCCTCCGCGCTCCGCTTGGCCTCCGGGCTTCGCCCTCCGCGCTGGCGCTTGGCGGCTGGCGTCAGCCGCCAGCCAGGTTCGCCGGTATCTCAGCTGCCCGGTCATAAAGCCGTTCCGTTGGCGTGGGTCGTTCCGCCTATGACCGCAGTGAAACCGGGCGCGGCAGGTTGTCAACAGACGCTTCGCTCAAGCTGTTGACAACCTGCCTTATTCGCCCGGTTACAGTGCGGCCGTCGGAAACGACACCCCGCCAACTTCTCTACAGGTGCTATATGACCTCTACCATCCTCGAAAACCTACCGCAAATCATCACCTCGCTGGCCGCTCTGATTACGGCCGTAACCGGCCTAATCAAAGTGCTACGCGACAAAGACAAGTAACAGCCATCGGGGCGGCTGTGCCGCCCCTTTGCAGCTGCTTGCCGGTGATCTCTCCAGTTTATGTTCTGACATTGTGCTAAATCCTGATGCCACACAGGGCGTTACCCCTTCGGGGCCGCTCTGCTGTGCTGCGCATCGAGCCGGTTCCCGTCTCGCCCCGCTTACGCGGGCAGCGGCCGCTAACGCCTCCGGCCTTCGGCCTCCGCGCTCCGCTTGGCAGGCCACACCCTGCGCCGGACTCGCCCGGCCGCAAGCGGCCGCCCCGCCCCTTCGGGGTGCCAACGCCCTTCAGGCGTCGGCATCCTTTGCCAGTGCGCTATTGTGTTATCCGTGGATTGTGCAGCTCAGCGGGGCGCTGGCCGTGACGGTGCGGTGTCCCCCGTAA
>NZ_JBMKHT010000041.1:0-35012 GCF_049238165.1 Enterobacter cloacae complex sp. IR5422
CCAAAATCAGCCACGAAGAGACGATTTTGGGCTGAAAATTGGAAAATTGAGCCACAGGACGTCGATAAAGGACGGTTTGGGGCGTCATATCGGGAGCTGCGGACCACTTAATCGCAACTTCCTTAACGGGCTTATTGCGAAAGCATTAAGCGATGCGCCGGATATGCAGATTGCCCGTCAGCGCATTACGCTTGCGGAAGCCCAGGCCAAAGCGGCTATGGCTGCCGACGGTCCGCAGATTGATTTTTCAGCGGATGCCGAACGTCAGAAAATGTCCGCCGAGGGGCTGATGGGGCCCTTTGCCATTACCGACCCGGCGGCAGGGACAACCGGGCCGTGGTACACCAACGGCACCTTTGGCCTGACGGCAGGCTGGGATCTCGATCTGTGGGGAAAAAATCGCGCGCAGGTCGAAGCCCGGATTGGCAAAGTGAATGCGCAAAAAGCGGAGCTGGAGCAGACCCGTCAGCTGCTGGCCAGCAGCGTGGCGCGGCTCTACTGGGAGTGGCAAACGCAGGCCGCCGTGGGGGAGGTCCTCGCGCAGATTAAACATGAGCAGGACAATATTATCGGTGCCGATCGCGAGCTGTATCAACACGGGATCACCTCCTCCGTGGAGGGCGTTGAAACGGATATCAACGCCAGCAAAACCGAAGAGCAGCTGGCCGAAGTCAACGGGAAAATGAAAGCCATTGAGGCGCGTCTGGTTGCGTTGACGAACGCCTCCTCCGTGAAGCTGACGCGGCACGCCCTGCCGACGGTGGAAGCCTCGCTACCGTCGACGCTCGGCTATGAGCTGCTGGCACGCCGTCCGGATCTGCAGGAGGCGCACTGGTATATCGAAGCCTCCATGAGCGAAGTGGAGGCCGCCCGAGCGGCGTTTTATCCTGACGTGAACCTGATGGCGTTCTTACAGCAGGATGCCCTCCATCTGAGCGATCTGTTCCGTTCGTCCGCGCAGCAGATGGGCGTGACCGCCGGGCTGACGCTGCCGATTTTCGACAGCGGCAGGCTTAACGCCGGGCTGGATATCGCTCAGGCGCAGAACAACCTTTCAGTAGCCAACTACAACAAAGCGGTGGTAGAGGCCGTCAATCAGGTGGCACACACGGCCAGTGAAGTCGAAACGCTCATGGCGAAAAACAGCCACCAGCAGCAGGTTGAAAAAGATGCGGCACGGGTTGTAGCGCTGGCGCAGGCGCGTTTCAGCGCGGGGATCGTTGCGGGCTCCCGGGTCAGTGAAGCCAGAATACCGGCCCTCAAAGAGCACCTCGAAGGACTGCTGCTGAAGGGGCAGTATGTGGACGCCACGCTGCAGCTGACCTCCGCGCTGGGCGGTGGCTATCATCATGGCTAAAAAAGGTCATTAACTATACTTACCTCTTTGCAGTTTTTCAGGAGGTGAGTATGACCAGAGTAGCGATTGTGACCGCATCGGATTCCGGGATCGGTAAAACCACGGCCCTGATGCTGGCAGAGCGCGGGTTTGATATTGGCGTCACCTGGCACTCGGATGAGAAAGGGGCGCTGGAAACCTGCCGTGAAGTCGAAGCGCAGGGGCAGCGCGCGGAGGCTGTCCATCTTGATCTAAGCACGCTGCCGGAAGGCGCTGAGGCCATAGAGACGCTGATTGCGCGCTTTGGCCGGCTGGACGTGCTGGTCAATAATGCAGGGGCGATGACCAAAGCGCCGTTCCTCGAGATGCCGTTTGACGACTGGCGGAATATTTTCACCGTCGACGTGGACGGGGCGTTTCTCTGTTCACAGATAGCCGCAAGGCAGATGGTGAAGCAGGGGGAAGGGGGACGGATTGTGAACATCACCTCGGTGCATGAACACACGCCTCTGCCGCAAGCGAGCGCCTACACGGCGGCAAAACACGCGCTCGGCGGCTTAACCAAATCCATGGCGATGGAGCTGGTGAAGCACAACATTCTGGTGAACGCCGTCGCGCCGGGTGCGATTGCCACGCCGATGAACGACATGGACGACAGCGAAGTGAAGGAAGGCTCCATGCCGGAAATCCCGCTGGCAAGGCCGGGCCACACGAAAGAGATTGCCAGCCTGGTGGCGTGGCTGTGTGACAGCGACGCCAGCTATACAACAGGGCAATCGTTTATCGTCGACGGGGGCTTTATGCTGGCGAACCCGCAGTTTAAGCCGGAGGGATAGATTCCCCTCTCCCTGTGAGAGAGGGTATTTTTAGTTCCCTCTCCCTGTGGGAGAGGGTTAGGGTGAGGGCATCAGGCCGCACTCACTCCTCATCCCGCGTCTTTTCACGGTGCTTCAGCCACAGTCGTACCGCAATCACCGCCACAACCACCAGAATCAACCACGCCCAGTGCTTCAGGTGCTGGTCGAGATTATGCAGCCAGGGCGCAATCACTTCGCCCCCTACATAACCGAGCGTCGTAAAGATCAGCGCCCAGGCAATCGCGCCCACAATATTGAGCGGCAGAAAAATTTTGGGCGGCAGATGGCTGGCGCCAATCAGTATCGGCCCGATAATGCGAAAGCCATACATAAAGCGCGTGCCAATAACGAACAGGTAGGGATGACGTTGAATGAGCCGCTGAGCGCGGCGGATTTTCTTCTGATGCTTTGCGAAACGCTTGAGCAGCGTGGGCCCAAAGCGCAGCCCCAGAAAGTAGAGCAGCTGATCGCCTATCATCCCGCCCAGCGCGACCGCGGCAACAACCAGCGGGAACTTCAGTAACCCCTGATGCGCGGCGACGCCCCCTAACAGCGTGATGGTTTCACCTTCTGCCACGCTGCCGATGACCAGCGCGGCATAGCCATATTGCTCAATGAGTGCGTTAATATCCATTACGTAACGGTTTTCTCCCTCTGCGTGCCTCGTTTAATCATATACCCCTTGAATCAACGGCGGGGAAATCAACGGAAATTTCCCACTGTACATAAAATAATCTAAAGCCTGCATTATACTTAAGGTATCGCTGACGGGCCGACAACAAGGGGGCGCTATGAACCATGTCTGGGGACTTTTCTCCCATCCCGATCGTGAAATGCATGTCATTAAAAGTGAGAACGAAACGGTCTCGCATCATTACACGCACCACGTGCTGCTGATGGCCGCGGTGCCGGTAATATGCGCTTTTATCGGAACGACACAAATCGGCTGGAACTTCGGTGACGGCACCGTGGTTCAGCTTTCCTGGTTTACCGGACTCAATCTTGCCATCATCTTTTATGGCCTGATGCTGGCGGGGGTGGCGGTCATGGGGCGCGTCATTCACTGGATGGCGCGTAACTATCCGCAGCGTCCATCGCTGGCGCACTGTATGGTCTTTGCCGGGTATGTCGCGACCCCGCTGTTCTTAAGCGGTATTGTTGCGCTCTATCCACTGGTCTGGCTGTGCGCGCTGATCGGTACCATTGCCCTCTTTTACACCGGTTATCTGCTGTATCTGGGGGTTCCTACCTTCCTGAATATCAATAAAGAGGAGGGGCTGAGCTTCTCGAGCTCAACGCTCGCCATCGGGGTGCTGGTGCTGGAGGCGCTCCTGGCGCTGACGGTGATTCTTTGGGGTTATGGATACCGACTCTTCTGAGTTCACTGCATTGCTGGCGTAAATGCCAGCAATGCAGCATCCGTTCACGATTATCCTCTGGCGACAACGCCCGCTGACGGCTATGATGCCGAGGCCAGCCTGTGTTTATCTAACAACCCAGGCGGTGTACGTCATAACGTGCGTGAATAATTATCAGAAGTCTCACCATGCTGAAATTCCGAGTCTCTTTACTTAGCCTGGCGCTGTTGCTGGGTGCGTCCGCAGTCGTACCGGCCGTCGCCAAAACGCCCGCGGTGACCACCGCTGCTGCTCAGCCGCAAATTGCGTCCGGCAGCGCGATGATTGTCGATCTCAACACCAATAAGGTGATTTACGCCAGCCATCCGGACCTGGTGCGACCGATCGCCTCAATTACCAAATTAATGACCGCGATGGTGGTGCTTGATGCCCATCTGCCGCTGGACGAAAAACTGAAAGTGGATATTAGCCATACGCCGGAGATGAAAGGGATCTACTCCCGCGTGCGGCTGAACAGTGAGATCAGCCGTAAAAATATGCTGCTGCTGGCGCTGATGTCGTCTGAAAACCGCGCGGCGGCGAGCCTGGCGCATCACTATCCGGGCGGCTACGACGCGTTTATCCGCGCGATGAACGCGAAAGCCAAAGCGCTGGGGATGAACAATACGCACTATGTTGAACCGACGGGTCTGTCGATCAACAACGTCTCCACGGCGCGCGATCTGACGAAACTGCTGATTGCCAGCAAACAGTACCCGCTGATTGGTCAGCTCAGTACCACCCGTGAAGAGATGGCGACCTTTGCGAACCCGGCCTATACGCTGCCGTTCCGCAATACTAACCATCTGGTATACCGGGATAACTGGAATATTCAGCTAACGAAAACCGGCTTTACCAACGCGGCCGGACACTGTCTGGTGATGCGCACCGTATTTAACGGTAAGCCGGTGGCGCTGGTAGTGATGGATGCCTTCGGCAAATACACGCACTTCGCCGACGCGAGCCGCCTGCGGACCTGGATTGAAACAGGAAAAGTGCAGCCTGTCCCGGCCGCGGCATTGACGTATAAAAAGCAAAAAGCGGAGCAGATGGCGACGGCGCAGAACGACTGAGCCGTCTGTCAGCGCCGGGTGGCGGCTTTGCCTTACCCGGCCTACAAACACTAAAAACGGTAACCCAGGTTACCGTTTTGCGTTTATTCCGGCAGCGTCCAGTCACCATCGTTGAGCGGGCGCTGCATAATCACCGTATCCCGCCAGTCGCCTTTCTTGTAGCCTACGCTGCGCAGCTGACCGACAATCACGAAACCATGTTTTTTATGCAGACGTAACGAGCCGGCATTGTTATTGCCATCTCCTACCACGGCAATCATCTGCCGCCACGGCCCTTGCTCGCAGCGTGCGATCAGCGCATCCATCAGTGCCGTGCCAAAACCGCGCCCGGTGATGCTGGCATCCACGTAAATCGACTCTTCCAGGGTATAGCGGTAGGCGTGTCGCGGTCGGTAAGGGGTGGCATAGCAGTAGCCCACCACAATGCCGCGGTACAGCGCGATAAGCCACGGTAAACCGTTCTCCGCCACGCTTTTCATGCGATGACGCATTTCGTCAATAGTCGGGGGGACTTCTTCAAATGACGCGCGCCCGTGAAGCACATGCCAGGCATAGATCGCGGCAATGGCATGCACATCATCGGGACGGGCGTCGCGCACTTCCAGCTCGGTCTCGGATAAAACATCAATAGCCGACATGATGTGCCTGCTCCTCTTATCGAAGGCCGGAGAAACGTTTCTCCGGCGATAAGCGGTTACTCTATTACGATTAAGGAGCGCTTAACAATCTCTCAAATTTGGCTGTAGGAATTAATCAGACGTTTGCGTTATGTGCTGCTCCGCGTCTGCGCTCTCTTTCCAGTATTTCTTCCGCGTTGTTTTACCGATGCCGGGATTCATGCTGTTTGTAGGGTCATTCTCGCGATAAAACTGCTTAAGTGCGTCAGGGGCTTTATAAAGATGTCCGACGTTGTGTTCCGCAGGATATTGTGCGCCGCGTTCACGCAGAAGGGCGAGCATCTGCTCCTTCAGTTCGTGTGCATCGACCCCTTTCTTGACGATGTAATCCTGATGGAAGACATAGCACATAAAGTGGCCGTAATAGAGCTTGTGCACCAGCTTGCTGTCGATTTCCGGCGGCAGGTGTTCAAACCACTCGGTGTCGTTACGCCGCAGGGCGATATCGAGCGCCAGAATATCTTCCACCTCTTCGGAATGTACCGCCTGATATCGGATGGCGGCCCCTGCGGCGGCAAAGCGGTGCAGGAAGGCTTTGCTGCCCTCTTCAGGCGTACAGGCAAAGAAATCCCCTTCGGCGGTTTTAAAGAATTCGGTCAGCCAGGCCTGCGCTTCGGCGATCCCGTCTCCGGCCATTTTCAGCAGCAGGTGATGTTCGTACCTGTCGCGCCAGGTTTTCATCCTCTCCGGCAGATGCGCCGGGAAAACGTTGCCCAGCTTCTGCATAAAGCGGTCGGTGAAGTGGGGTTTGAACAGCGACACTTTCTCCAGCATCGCGTCGGTACGGCCCTTCATGGTGAAGAAGAACGGCATTTTGTCGGTGCCGAGCTTGTCGATCATCAGGAACGTGTCTTTGCCGTAGCGCTCGGCGATGTCGTAAATGTCCCGGTGCATGTACTCGCCCGCCACCGGCAGGTGGGTGAATTCGCCCAGAATATGGCGACGGATCTCCGTCAGAACCTCAGGCTGGTTGGTGCCGATGTAGAATACCTGCTGCTTTTTCTCTGCCGGGAAGGTGTCGAGACGCACCGCAAAAACGGCCAGCTTGCCCGCGCAGCCGGAGGATTCAAACAGGCGATCCGGGTCGGCGTTATAGCGCGCCGGCGTATCGGCGTTGATATCCCGCACGCGGGTCACGTAGTCATGATCGTGCGCATGGCGACCGTCGTGCTGAACGTCTTCGTCCTTCACGCGATCGTCGTCGAGCTTGCTGAGGATCTGTTCTGGCGTGACGCCGAGATCGATTCCCAGGTGGTTCACCAGCGTCAGCTTGCCGTTTTCGTCAATACGGGCAAACAGGGACATCTCGGTATAGGCGGGGCCGCGCTGCACCAGCGAGCCGCCAGAGTTATTGCAGATCCCACCGACCACCGAGGCGCCAATGCAGGAGGAGCCGATCACCGAGTGCGGTTCGCGGCCCAGCGGCTTAAGCGCTTTTTCGAGGGAGTAAAGCGTGGTGCCCGGGAACGCGAGCACCTGCTCGCCTTTATCCAGCAGGTGCAGCTTGTCGAGGCGCAGGGTGCTGATAATCACGATGTCACGATCGTAATCGTTGCCGTTCGGCGTGGAGCCTTCGGTCAGGCCGGTGTTGGCCGCCTGCATTAAAATAATCTTGTCGGCGGCGACGCAGGCGCTCAGGACGCGCCACAGCTCCAGCAGCGTGCCGGGGAAAACCACCGCCAGCGCCTCGCCCTGACCGGAGCGGAAGCCCTTGCGGTAGCGGGCGGTTTTAGCCGGGTCGGTAAGCAGGTGAGAGGAGCCAACCAGGCGCGACAGTTCGTTAATAAAGGTTTTGTTATCGTCAGTTCGAACAGAAGACATCTTCCACTCCTTGTGGTGGGGCAAATTTCTCGCTGTAAAGCATAGCGCGATTAACTGTTAAGCGGTCGAGTATTCACGAGAAAAATCAGAGAATAACCCTGCAACGATCGGAGGGTTTGTGGCACACTGCGCTTTTCGCACGGTATGGCCGAGATCGTCCGGCGGTTATTGATGAGAGAGTAAAACGACATGAAATGGCTATGTTCTGTAGGTGTCGCCGTCAGCCTGGCGCTGCAACCTGCGCTGGCAGAGGATTTGTTTGGCAATCACCCGCTCACGCCTGAAGCGCGGGATGCGTTTGTCACGGAATTGCTCAAGAAAATGACGGTCGATGAGAAAATCGGCCAGCTGCGTCTGATCAGCGTCGGCCCGGATAACCCGAAAGAGGCCATCCGCGAGATGATCAAAGACGGGCAGGTAGGCGCCATCTTTAATACCGTCACCCGCCAGGATATCCGCAAGATGCAGGACCAGGTGATGGATCTCAGCCGCCTGAAAATTCCCCTGTTCTTTGCCTACGACGTGGTGCACGGCCAGCGTACCGTCTTCCCCATCAGCCTCGGCTTAGCGTCTTCCTTTAACCTCGACGCGGTGAAAACCGTCGGGCGCGTGTCGGCTTATGAAGCGGCGGACGACGGGCTGAACATGACCTGGGCGCCCATGGTGGACGTCTCGCGCGATCCGCGCTGGGGCCGCGGCTCGGAAGGCTTTGGTGAAGATACGTATTTAACCTCCACGATGGGTAAAACCATGGTGGAAGCGATGCAGGGCAAAAGCCCGGCGGACCGCTACTCGGTGATGACCAGCGTCAAACACTTTGCGGCCTACGGCGCGGTGGAGGGCGGTAAAGAGTACAACACCGTCGACATGAGCCCGCAGCGCCTGTTCAACGACTACATGCCGCCGTACAAGGCAGGGCTGGATGCGGGCAGCGGCGCGGTGATGGTGGCGCTGAACTCGCTGAACGGCACGCCTGCGACCTCTGATTCCTGGCTGCTGAAAGACGTGCTGCGCGACCAGTGGGGCTTTAAGGGCATCACCGTTTCCGACCACGGCGCGATTAAAGAGCTGATCAAACACGGTACCGCCTCCGATCCGGAAGACGCGGTGCGCGTGGCGCTCAAGTCCGGCATCAACATGAGCATGAGCGACGAGTATTACAGCAAGTACCTGCCGGGGCTGGTGAAGAGCGGCAAGGTGACGATGGCGGAGCTGGACGATGCCACCCGTCACGTGCTGAACGTGAAATACGACATGGGGCTGTTTAACGATCCGTACAGCCACCTGGGTCCGAAAGACTCCGACCCGGCAGATACCAACGCTGAAAGCCGCCTGCACCGCAAAGAGGCGCGTGACGTCGCGCGCGAAAGCCTGGTGCTGCTGAAGAACCGCCTCGACACGCTGCCGCTGAAAAAATCCGGCACCATTGCCGTGGTGGGTCCGCTGGCCGACAGCAAGCGCGACGTCATGGGCAGCTGGTCTGCGGCGGGCGTGGCTGACCAGTCCGTGACCGTGCTGACCGGTATCAAGAGTGCCGTCGGTGAAAACGCCAAAGTGGTTTACGCCAAAGGGGCGAACGTCACCAACGATAAAGATATCGTGACCTTCCTCAACCAGTACGAGGAAGCGGTGAAGGTCGATCCGCGCACGCCGAAGGAGATGATTGACGAAGCGGTGAACGCCGCGAAGCAGTCTGACGTCGTTGTTGCGGTTGTGGGTGAAGCGCAGGGTATGGCGCACGAAGCCTCCAGCCGGACCGATATCACCATTCCACAGAGCCAGCGCGATCTGATTGCCGCCCTGAAAGCCACCGGCAAGCCGCTGGTGCTGGTGCTGATGAACGGTCGTCCGCTGGCGCTGGTGAAAGAGGACCAGCAGGCTGACGCCATTCTGGAAACCTGGTTCGCCGGTACCGAAGGCGGTAACGCCATCGCCGACGTGCTGTTTGGCGATTACAACCCGTCGGGCAAGCTGCCGATGTCCTTCCCGCGCTCCGTCGGGCAGATCCCGGTGTACTACAGCCACCTGAATACCGGTCGCCCGTACAACGCCGACAAGCCGAACAAGTACACCTCTCGCTACTTTGACGAAGCTAACGGCCCGCTCTATCCGTTTGGTTACGGCCTGAGCTACACCACCTTCAAGGTTTCCGACGTGAAAATGTCGGCGCCGACCCTGAAGCGTGACGGCAACGTCACCGCCAGCGTTGAGGTGACTAACACCGGCAAGCGCGAAGGGGCTACGGTGATCCAGATGTACGTGCAGGATGTCACCGCGTCGATGAGCCGTCCGGTGAAACAGCTGCGCGGCTTCGAGAAGGTCACGCTGAAGCCGGGGGAAACCAAAACCATCAGCTTCCCGATCGACGTGGATGCGCTGAAGTTCTGGAACCAGCAGATGAAATACGATGCGGAACCGGGCAAATTTAACGTCTTTATCGGCGTGGACTCCGCCCGCGTGAATAAAGGCGAGTTCGAGCTGCTGTAACCTTTCCCTCCTTTGCCTCCCCCCGTCCTGCGGGGGAGGCGTCTTACCTTATGCTAAAAAGGCATTTTGACGGTTAATTCCGCCGTTTTAAGCTACGCTTTTCTCTCAAGCCTCTGAAAAAGGCAGCAAAAAAATGAGGATAGCGGAATGACGATTGCAAAGGGGATGTTGGGATCTGCGGTGTTACTGGCGGCGCTGAGCCTGCCGTTACAGGCGGCGGAGCCGGTTAAAGTGGGTTCGAAGATCGATACCGAGGGCGCGCTGCTCGGTAATATTATCTTGCAGGTGCTGGAAAGCCACGGCGTGAAAACGGTCAATAAAGTTCAGCTCGGCACCACGCCCGTCGTGCGCGGCGCGATAACCTCCGGCGAGCTGGATATCTACCCGGAATACACCGGCAACGGCGCATTCTTCTTCAAAGATGAAAACGATCCGGCATGGAAAAACGCCAAAGCCGGGTATGAGAAAGTCAAAAAACTCGACGCGGAACAGAACAAACTGGTCTGGCTGACCCCGGCACCGGCCAACAATACCTGGACTATCGCCGTGCGCAAGGACGTGGCGGAGAAAGGGAAGCTGACTACCCTGGCGGATCTCAGCCGCTACCTGAAAGAGAAGGGCGACTTTAAGCTTGCGGCGTCGGCGGAGTTCATCGAGCGTCCTGACGCGCTGCCCGCGTTTGAAAAAGCCTACGACTTCAAGCTCGACCAGGCTCAGCTGCTCTCGCTGGCGGGTGGGGATACCGCGGTGACCATCAAAGCGGCGGCACAGCAAACTTCCGGCGTTAACGCGGCCATGGCCTACGGTACCGACGGCCCGGTGGCGGCGCTTGGCCTGCAGACCCTGACCGATCCAAAAGGCGTACAGCCAATTTACGCGCCGACCCCGGTGGTGCGTGAGGCGGTGCTGAAAGCGTACCCGGACATTGCAGAATGGCTCAAACCGGTCTTCGAAAAGCTGGATGAAAAAACGCTGCAGCAGCTGAATGCCAGCATTGCCGTCGAGGGGCTGGATGCCAAAAAAGTGGCCGCCGACTTCCTGAAACAACAAGGGCTTGTGAAGTAACGGGAAAAGGCTGTGCCAATAAAATGTCATAACCGCGTCCTGCTGCTGCTGGCCTGCGTGGCCATCGCAGCGGTCGCGTTACCGTTTGTCAACGTTGCCCCAAACCGCCTGATGTCGGGGGAGGGCAAAGCGCTCTGGCAGGTCTGGTCGTTTACGCCGGGGTGGCTGGCGGCGGCGCTG
Source organism: Enterobacter cloacae complex sp. IR5422 (assembly GCF_049238165.1). NCBI lineage: Bacteria > Pseudomonadati > Pseudomonadota > Gammaproteobacteria > Enterobacterales > Enterobacteriaceae > Enterobacter > Enterobacter cloacae complex sp. IR5422. The sequence goes on from NZ_JBMKHT010000041.1 coordinate 10,894, forward strand.
GGCGCGTGGGTGATCCTGTCGCTCTGGCAGGGACGCCCGGCCCAGTGGCTGACGCTGCTTCTCTCTGAAGGGCTGTTTATTCTCCTGTTCTGGAGCGCCGGGCTGGCGGCGACGCATATGGCCTCGGCGGAAAGCCCGCTGGCGAGAACCACTATCGGCAGCGGCCTGTGGCTGTGGCTGGCGCTCTGCCTGCTGGCCTGCAGCGATGCGATTCGTCGACTCATCCCCAGCGCCGTCTGGCGATGGGTGCTCAACGCGCAGATATGGTGTATTCCTTTACTCCTGCTGTTCAGCGGGGAGCTGAACAACCTCTCGCTGTTAAAAGAGTACGCCAACCGTCAGGAGGTGTTTGATGATGCCCTCGCGCAGCACCTGACGATCCTCTTCGGTACGCTCTTTCCGGCGCTTCTGGTTGGGATCCCCCTTGGTATGTGGTGCTATCGCCATCCTTCACGCCAGGGCGGGGTTTTTGCCGTGCTCAATGTTATCCAGACCATTCCTTCCGTCGCGCTGTTTGGCCTGCTGATTGCGCCGCTGGCCGGGCTGGTGAAGTCATTTCCGGCGCTGGGAATGCTGGGAATAGCCGGAACGGGATTAACGCCCGCGCTTATCGCGCTGGTGCTGTATGCCCTGCTGCCGCTGGTACGCGGCGTGGTCGCGGGCTTAGGTCAGGTCGCACCTGACGTGCTGGAAAGCGCCCATGCGATGGGAATGAGCGCGCGGCAGTGTTTCTGGAAAATTCAGCTGCCGCTGGCGCTGCCCCTGCTGTTGCGCAGCCTGCGGGTGGTGGCAGTCCAGACCGTCGGCATGGCGGTGATTGCGGCGCTGATTGGCGCGGGCGGCTTTGGCGCGCTGGTCTTCCAGGGGCTGCTGAGCAGTGCCCTGGATCTGGTGTTATTGGGCGTGGTGCCCACGATTGCGCTGGCGGTTGTCGTCGACGCACTGTTTGCCTTATGGCTCGCGCTGCTCGGGAGAAGAGCCAATGATTGAATTTCATGATGTCAGTAAAACCTTTGCTGGTCGTCCGGCGGCGAGCCACCTGAACCTGAACTTTGCCGAGGGGGCGTTTTCCGTGCTGATTGGCACCTCCGGGTCGGGCAAATCCACCACCCTGAAGATGATCAACCGGCTGGTGGAGCATGACAGCGGGCTGATCCGCTTTGCCGGGGAAGAGATCCGCAGCCTGCCGGTGCTGGAGCTGCGCCGTCGGATGGGCTATGCCATACAGTCTATCGGCCTGTTTCCGCACTGGACGGTGGCGCAGAACATCGCCACCGTGCTGCAGCTGGAAAAATGGTCGCGGACGAAAATCGCCGAACGTGTTGATGAACTGATGTCTCTGCTGGGGCTAGAGCCCGCGCTGCGTGACCGCTATCCGCACCAGCTTTCCGGCGGGCAGCAGCAGCGCGTGGGCGTGGCGCGTGCGCTGGCGGCCAACCCGCAGGTGCTGCTGATGGACGAACCCTTCGGCGCGCTGGATCCGGTCACGCGCGGGGCGCTGCAGGCGGAGATGACCCGCATTCACCGCATTCTCGGACGCACGATCGTACTCGTGACGCACGATATTGATGAAGCCCTGCGCCTGGCCGACCATCTGGTGCTGATGGATCATGGCGAAGTGGTGCAGCAGGGCTCGCCGCTTGAGCTGTTAACCTGGCCGAAGAATGACTTTGTGCGCGAGTTTTTTGGCCGCAGCGAATTGGGCGTCAGGCTGCTCTCCCTGCGAACGGTCAGCGACTATATGCGTCGGGAGGCGGCGCCGGTGAGCGGCGAACCGCTGCAGGCGCAGATGAGCCTGCGGGATGCGCTCTCCGCGTTTGTCGCGCGCCAGTGCGAAGTATTGCCCGTTTCGGATGCCCGGGGCGCGCCGTGCGGCACCTTACACTTTCGCGATCTGCTGGCCGGGGAGGTGACGCGTGAAGGCACTGCGTGATCCGCTTCTCTGGCTGGTAGCGCTCTTTGTCGGCTTACTGTTTCTGATGCCCCACAGCGCGGCGCTGTTTAACAGTCTCTTTCCCGGGCTGCCGCGGCCGGTGTATCAACAGGAGAGCTTCATTAATCTCGCCCTGGCGCATCTCTGGCTGGTGGCGCTCTCAAGCGCCATCGCGGTTGTGCTGGGCGTGGGGGCGGGCATCGCGGTCACGCGGCCCGCGGGCCGGGAGTTTCGCCCGCTGGTGGAGACGATTGCGGCCATCGGACAGACGTTTCCCCCGGTGGCGGTGCTGGCGATAGCGGTGCCGGTGATGGGCTTTGGCCAACAGCCTGCCATCATTGCGCTGATTCTGTACGGCGTATTGCCGGTGCTGCAGGGCACGCTGGCGGGCCTCGCGGCGGTACCTGCGTCCGTGCTGAGCGTGGCGGAAGGGATGGGGATGAGTCGCGGCCAGCGGCTGCGCAAGGTTGAACTGCCGCTAGCGGCACCGGTTATCATTGCCGGGATCCGCACGTCGGTTATCATTTACATCGGGACGGCGACCATTGCGTCGACGGTCGGCGCTAATACGCTGGGCACGCCGATCATTATCGGCTTAAGCGGGTTTAATACGGCGTATATTGTGCAGGGAGCGCTGCTGGTTGCGCTGGCGGCAATCGTCGTCGATCGCGCTTTTGAGCGGCTGGCGCTGTACCTCAGCCGACACCGCCGCGAACAATAAACGAGTACCCTGCCAGCATCACGCCGCCGATACCGCTTACGGCCATCAGGACAAAAAGGGTAATAATGGCCAGTTTGGTTGCCTTCATCATGTGCTCCTGTTGTTAACGGAACAATTATACGGTGAAGCGCAGCTGTTAATGAACCATTAAATGCCGTTATGGCTCATCCGGACCAAGGGAATAGACCGGGTAACCATTTTCACGCCATTCCGTCAGCAGCTGTTGCTGCGAGGCGGACGGCACTTCGCCACACCAGACCAGCAGGGTCTGGCCGTCGAAAAACTCAGGTCTGAGCTGCGCCAGCGAGTGCGCCAGAACATCCACGCGCCAGCCCTTCTGGGTGGCAATCCACGCTTCCAGCCACAGGCGGGTGGTATCGTGTACGTTCCAGCCGACAACCAGCGCATCTTTTCCGGCTTTGTTCTTCGCTGAGGCAAGGCAGACGGCAATGTAGTTGATCAGCACGCCGTCGAGCATGCTGAGCAGCGCCTGCAGGGTGGACTGCTGGCACTGCAGGCGTCGCCGGAGCGGAATGAAAAGATGGGAGATCAACGTCTGCGCCGGGTAATCGCGACCCTGCTCTTTTATCCATCCACGCAGGCGCTGCAGGTTGCCCGCCTGCAGGAGCCGCAGCAGGGTTTCCTGTTGTTCGCGCCAGAGATGTTGCGTATCCGGGTCGTCGTGGCTCAGCAGGGACTTCACTTTCCCAACCTGCACGCCGTTGTCGATCCAGCTTTTGATTTCGCGAATGCGGTCGATATCGTCATCATTAAAAAGGCGATGCCCACCGTCGGTCCTCTGCGGTTTGAGTAATCCATACCGTCGCTGCCACGCCCGTAGGGTAACGGGATTGATATCACAAAGGAGTGCCACTTCACCGATCGTGTAAAGCGCCATATTCGCCCCCTGGCTTACGCGTCCCCAGCTTAACTGTAGACCCACTTTGCCGAACCAGGAAGAATTGATTGTTTTTTACGCAAAGAATGCGAAGCGTATGCGATATTCTGAAAAAGGTGTGATAACGGGCACGATTTTGCGCTTTTTTGGGATGCTTCAAAGAAAGTTGAGCCGCATCCGTGTATGTTACGCGTTTTTTAGCGTGTGCGGTTTTGAGTATGTACGAGTTTAACCTGGTGCTGCTGTTGCTTCAGCAGATGTGCGTGTTTCTGGTCATTGCCTGGCTGATGAGCAAAACGCGCCTGTTTATCCCGCTGATGCAGGTCACCGTCCGTCTGCCGCACAAATTCCTCTGCTACGTCGTATTTTCCATATTCTGCATTATGGGGACCTGGTTTGGTCTTCATATCGAAGACTCTATTGCCAATACGCGCGCTATCGGCGCGGTGATGGGCGGGCTGCTCGGCGGTCCCGTCGTCGGGGGGCTTGTCGGTTTAACCGGGGGGCTGCATCGCTATTCCATGGGGGGGATGACGGCGCTGAGCTGTATGATCTCCACGATTGTTGAAGGGCTTCTCGGCGGTCTGGTGCACAGCTATATGATTAAGCGAGGTCGCCCGGACAAGGTATTTAGTCCGCTGACCGCCGGTGCCATTACCTTTGTGGCCGAAATGGCGCAGATGGCGATCATTCTGCTGATTGCCCGTCCGTTTGAGGATGCGCTGCACCTGGTCAGCAGCATTGCCGCTCCGATGATGGTGACCAATACCGTGGGCGCGGCGCTGTTTATGCGCATCCTGCTCGACAAGCGCGCCATGTTTGAGAAGTACACCTCGGCCTTTTCCGCCACGGCGCTGAAGGTTGCCGCCTCGACGGAAGGGATCCTGCGCCAGGGGTTCAACGAAGAGAACAGCATGAAGGTGGCCCAGGTGCTCTACAAGGAGCTGGATATCGGCGCGGTGGCGATAACCGATCGGGAAAAGCTGCTGGCCTTTACCGGTACGGGCGACGATCACCATCTGCCGGGCAAGCCGATCTCCTCAGCCTATACGCTGCGCGCCATCGAAACCGGCGAGGTGGTGTATGCCGACGGTAACGAAGTGCCTTACCGCTGTTCGCTGCATCCCCAGTGCAAGCTGGGCTCCACGCTGGTGATTCCGCTTCGCGGCGAGAATCAGCGGGTGATGGGCACCATCAAGCTGTATGAGGCGAAAAACCGTCTGTTCAGCTCCATCAACCGCACGCTGGGGGAGGGGATCGCCCAGCTGCTGTCCGCGCAAATCCTCGCCGGGCAGTATGAGCGGCAGAAAGCCCTGCTGACGCAGTCGGAGATTAAGCTGCTGCATGCGCAGGTCAATCCGCATTTCCTGTTCAACGCCCTCAATACGCTTAAAGCGGTGATCCGCCGCGACAGCGATCAGGCCGCGCAGCTGGTGCAGTTTCTGTCGACCTTTTTCCGCAAGAACCTGAAGCGGCCGTCGGAGATCGTGACCCTCGCCGATGAGATTGAGCACGTGAATGCCTATCTGCAGATTGAGCAGGCGCGTTTCCAGTCGCGTCTGCAGGTGTCGCTCTCCGTGCCGGACGAGCTGGCGTATCAGCATCTTCCGGCCTTTACCCTGCAGCCGATTGTCGAAAACGCCATTAAGCACGGTACATCACAGCTGCTGGGAAGGGGGGAGATAACCATTACCGCCAGCCGATTCAACCATCACCTGGTGCTGGATATTGAAGATAATGCCGGGCTTTATCAGCCTTCCGCCTCCGGCGGTTTAGGAATGAGCCTGGTGGATAAACGCCTGCGCGCCCATTTTGGCGATGACTGTGGCATTACCGTCGCCTGCGAGCCCGACCGATTTACCCGTATTACCGTACGACTGCCGCTGGAGGAAAACGCATGTTAAGAGTGCTGATTGTGGATGACGAGCCGCTGGCACGGGAAAACCTGCGCGTTCTGCTGCAGGAGCAGCCGGATATTGAGATTGTGGGGGAGTGCGCGAACGCCATTGAGGCTATCGGCGCGGTGCACAAGCTGCGCCCGGACGTGCTGTTCCTCGATATTCAGATGCCCCGCATCAGCGGGCTGGAGATGGTCGGCATGCTTGACCCGGACCATCGTCCCTACATCGTGTTTCTGACGGCGTTCGACGAATATGCCGTTAAGGCCTTTGAGGAGCATGCGTTTGATTATTTACTCAAGCCGATTGAAGAGAAGCGTCTGGATAAAACGCTCACCCGTTTACGCCAGGAGCGCACCGTGCAGGACGTCACGCTGCTGGCGGAGAACCAGCAGCCGCTGAAGTTTATCCCCTGCACCGGGCACAGCCGGATCTATCTTCTGCAGATGGATGATGTGGCCTTTGTCAGCAGCCGCCTGAGCGGGGTATTTGTTACCAGCGCGGAAGGGAACGAAGGGTTTACCGAGCTGACCCTGCGCACGCTGGAGAGCCGCACGCCGCTGATTCGCTGTCACCGCCAGTACCTGGTGAATATGGCGCATCTGAAGGAGATCCGCCTGGAAGATAACGGCCAGGCCGAGCTGGTGCTGCGCGCCGGGCAAACCGTCCCGGTCAGCCGCCGCTACCTGAAGAGTTTGAAAGAGGCGATTGGGCTGTAAAGCTGGTACACTGCGCGCCATTGCATCATCGACATTCGAAGGCTCTATGCTAAGTAACGATATTCTTCGTAGCCTGCGCTACACCCTGAAAGCGAACAATAACGACATGGTGCGCATTCTTGCGCTGTCCGACATGGAATCCACGTCTGCGAGTTTTGACACGTGGATGACCAAAGAAGACGAAGAGGGGTTTGTCCGCTGTCCTGATATCATTCTGTCGGGCTTCCTGAACGGCCTGATTTACGATAAGCGTGGCAAAGATCCTGCCGCGCCAGAGCTGGCGCTGGAGCGTCGGGTGAACAACAACACGGTGCTGAAAAAGCTGCGTATCGCGTTCTCGCTGAAAACGGACGATATCGTGGCGATCATGACCGAGCAAAAATTCCGCGTATCCGTGCCGGAAGTGACCGCCATGATGCGCGCACCGGATCATAAAAACTACCGCGAGTGCGGCGACCAGTTCCTGCGTAATTTCCTGCGCGGGCTGACCCACCGGGTGCATCACCCGAAGGCGTGATGTTTAGCCGGGTGGCGGCTTCGCCTTACCCGGCCTATAAAACCCGTAGGCCCGTGCAGGCGTAGCGCCGCCGGGCAAAAAAAAGCCGGAGATAATCTCCGGCTTTTTTGTTATTTCACCTGCTGGCCAGGCTTCGCGCCTTCGTCAGGGCTTAACAGGAAGATATCTTTCCCGCCAGGTCCTGCGGCCATCACCATCCCCTCAGAGATGCCGAAGCGCATTTTGCGCGGCGCCAGGTTGGCGACCATCACGGTCTGACGACCGATCAGCACCTGCGGGTCCGGATAGGCAGAACGGATCCCGGAGAAGACGTTGCGCTTCTCGCCGCCCAGATCCAGCGTCAGGCGCAGCAGCTTGTCAGAGCCGTCCACGAACTCCGCGTTCGCAATCAGCGCCACGCGCAGGTCGACTTTGGCGAAATCATCGAAGGTAATGGTTTCCTGAATCGGATCGTCCGCCAGCGGGCCGGTGACCGGTGCCGCAGCCGCCTTCACTTCTTCTTTGGATGCTTCTACCAGGGCTTCAACCTGCTTCATCTCGATGCGGTTGTACAGCGCCTTGAAGGTGTTCACCTTGTGGCCGAGCAGCGGCTGCTGGATTGCATCCCAGGTCAGTTCGGTGTTCAGGAACGCTTCAGTACGGGCAGCCAGCTGCGGCAGAACCGGCTTCAGCCAGGTCATCAGCACGCGGAACATGTTCAGACCCATGGTGCAGATCGCCTGCAGGTCGGCGTCGCGGCCTTCCTGTTTCGCGACCACCCACGGGGCCTGCTCGTCCACATAGCGGTTAGCAACGTCGGCCAGCGCCATGATTTCGCGAATCGCTTTACCGAACTCGCGGCTTTCCCAGGCTTCACCAACCGCAGCGGCGGCATCGGTGAAGGTTTTATACAGCTCAGGATCGGCCAGTTCGGCAGAAAGCACGCCGTCAAAGCGCTTGGCAATAAAGCCCGCGTTACGGGACGCCAGGTTCACCACCTTGTTCACGATGTCCGCGTTCACGCGCTGCACGAAATCTTCCAGGTTCAGGTCGATATCGTCGATGCGGGAAGAGAGCTTCGCGGTGTAGTAGTAGCGCAGGCTGTCCGCGTCGAAGTGGTTCAGCCAGGTGCTGGCCTTGATGAACGTCCCGCGGGACTTGGACATCTTGGCGCCGTTCACCGTCACGTAGCCGTGAACAAACAGGTTGGTTGGCTTGCGGAAGTTGCTGCCTTCCAGCATGGCCGGCCAGAACAGGCTGTGGAAGTAAACGATGTCTTTACCGATGAAGTGGTACAGCTCGGCGGTAGAGTCTTTCTTCCAGTATTCGTCGAAGCTGACGGTGTCGCCACGCTTGTCGCACAGGTTCTTGAAAGAGCCCATGTAGCCGATTGGCGCGTCCAGCCAGACATAGAAGTATTTGCCCGGCGCGTTCGGGATTTCGAAGCCAAAGTACGGCGCATCGCGGGAGATATCCCATTGCTGCAGGCCGGATTCGAACCACTCCTGCATCTTGTTCGCTACCTGCTCCTGCAGCGCGCCGCTGCGGGTCCACGCCTGCAGCATTTCGCTGAAGGACGGCAGGTCAAAGAAGAAGTGCTCGGAGTCACGCATCACAGGCGTGGCGCCGGAAACCACGGATTTCGGCTCGATAAGCTCGGTTGGGCTGTAGGTCGCGCCGCACACTTCGCAGTTATCGCCGTACTGGTCCGGGGATTTACATTTCGGACAGGTGCCTTTGACGAAGCGGTCCGGCAGGAACATGCCTTTTTCCGGATCGTACAGCTGAGAGATGGTGCGGTTTTTGATAAAACCGTTCTCTTTCAGACGGGTGTAGATCAGCTCCGACAGCTCGCGGTTTTCGTCGCTGTGCGTGGAGTGATAGTTGTCATAGCTGATGTCAAAGCCAGCAAAATCGGTCTGATGCTCCTGACTCATTTCGGCAATCATCTGCTCCGGGGAGATCCCCAGCTGCTGCGCTTTCAGCATGATCGGCGTGCCGTGGGCATCGTCCGCACAGATGAAGTTAACCTCGTGGCCGCGCATTCGCTGGTAACGGACCCAGACATCAGCCTGGATATGCTCCAGCATGTGGCCGAGGTGGATTGAGCCGTTGGCGTACGGCAGTGCGCACGTTACCAGAATTTTCTTCGCGACTTGAGTCATAGTAGGCATTACTTCTTTTAACTGTGAAAAGGGTTTTTGATATTACCAAAAGGGGCATTATTAAGTAAGCACAAACCACGGCCTTTCAGGTAAACTTGTTCATCTAAGGTCTTATTCACAAGAACAAAGGAGTCGGGATGAGTTCTCAATCCCAGGCCAAATCACCGGAAGCCTTACGAGCAATGGTCGCCGGGACGCTGGCTAACTTTCAGCATCCAACCCTGAAGCACAATCTCACTACGCTGAAAGCGTTACACCACGTTGCCTGGCTGGACGACACGCTGCACGTTGAGCTGCAGATGCCGTTCGTCTGGACCAGCGCCTTTGACGCGCTGAAAGAGCAGACCAGCGCCGAGCTGCTGCGCATTACCGGCGCGAAGGCGATCGACTGGAAGCTGAGCCACAGCATCGCCACGCTGAAGCGCGTGAAAAACCAGCCTGGCGTCAACGGCGTGAAAAACATCATTGCCGTCAGCTCGGGCAAGGGCGGGGTGGGGAAATCCTCTACTGCCGTAAACCTGGCGCTGGCGCTGGCAGCGGAAGGGGCAAAGGTCGGTATTCTGGATGCCGACATCTACGGCCCGTCTATTCCAAACATGCTGGGCGCGGAAAACCAGCGTCCAACCTCACCGGACGGCACCCACATGGCGCCGATCATGGCGCACGGTCTGGCGACCAACTCCATCGGTTACCTGGTGACTGACGATAACGCCATGGTCTGGCGCGGCCCGATGGCCAGCAAAGCGCTGCTGCAGATGCTGCAGGAGACGATGTGGCCGGATCTGGATTATCTGGTGCTGGACATGCCGCCGGGGACCGGTGACATCCAGCTCACGCTGGCGCAGAACATTCCGGTGACGGGTGCCGTTGTGGTGACCACGCCGCAGGATATCGCGCTGATCGACGCCAAAAAAGGCATCGTGATGTTCGAGAAGGTGGAAGTGCCGGTGCTCGGTATCGTTGAGAACATGAGCATGCACATCTGCAGCAACTGCGGTCACCATGAACCTATCTTCGGTACGGGCGGGGCAGAAAAACTGGCTGCGAAGTATCACACCCAACTGCTGGGACAGATGCCGCTGCACATTACCCTGCGTGAAGATCTGGACAGCGGCAAGCCGACGGTCGTCAGCCGTCCGGACAGCGAATTTGCAGAGATGTATCGTCAGCTGGCGGGACGCGTTGCGGCGCAGCTTTACTGGCAGGGCGAAGTCATCCCGGGCGAAATCGCGTTCCGCGCGGTGTAATACCTCTTCTTCGCTTAGTGCCGGGTGGCGGCTTCGCCTTACCCGGCCTACGAAATACGGTTTTGTAGGTCAGGTAAGCGAAGCGCCACCTGACTTTACCCAAGCCGATAGTGCATCAAATAATACTCTCCCTCAGGAGAATCCCCCGTCGCCTCAATGTGCCAGCCGTGCCGCTGGTAAAACGCGACAGCCCGCGCATTCTTCACCAGACACTTAAGCGAACCTGTACTGGTAAACGTCTTATGCACCTGTTCCAGAAGCATTTTCCCGACGCCGTGGCTTTGATACTGCGGGTCAACAAAGAGGTTGTGCAGAAAATTATCGTTCGCCCAGACGGAGGCAAAGCCCAGGCGATGGCCGTTCTGCGTGGCAACCCAAATCACTTCGTCACGGGTGGCCGCGTCAAAGTCTTCAAGCTGCCAGTCTGAACTGTCCAGCCATGGCCAGGCCTCACGCCGGGCGTGGAGAAAGAGCGTGCGCAGGAAAGGACGATCGCTTTCCTGCCAGGGGCGGATCAGAATGGTCTTAGCGGTGATAGAAAATATCTCCGTTATAGGCTTTGTAGATTTTGCCGTCCGCATCGCCGATCAGCACGTAGTTCTCGCCCATGTAGGTCCAGTGGGTTCCGGCATCCGGAGCCGGCAGGTTACGCAGCTGGTACTGTTTGATGGTGTACTCCGGCGTTTGATACTGCGCCGGCGCCGTGTCGCCAATCTTGAATTTCGTGAAGTCAGCGATGAACTCTTGTTCTTCATAGGCCTTGATGCCGGAGGGTGCAGCGGCCGTTTGCGGGGCAGAGAATGCGGATCCCGCCAGAGACAGTAATACACCCAGAAGCAGCAGTTTACGCTTAGCCATTTTTTCTCCAGTGATATCGTTACAGATACTTTTCGTCTGCGGGACGTCGAAAGCGAAGCAGACAGTCCATTTTAAGTATCAACGCAGGGTATGTTTGAAAAAAAATGTAACAAAAGTGGACGGTTTTGTGTAGCCCAATTGCGTGATGTTTATCAGTGTCGGGAATATTGTCGATGCATTATATTTTTAATATTTATCATTTCATTAATTAATTCTGAAAATAACTTTCCATATCAAAGTTAGAAAGCGAGGCGAATGCTTTCTCTCTGAAGAGCATTTAATATTGCCTCCGGATGAAGCGTGCTGACATCCGTTTTTTTAACCAGGTCGAGTATAGGATCTGTTTTTTAAAGCGCGGGTGAGGTGTGTTTTATAAGGGCAGGAAGTTCATCTCTCATAAGCATAATTGATTACATTTCATGGGGTTGGATTGGGTCTTTTTACAGGCTTAACGATAAACGCAACGTTAAAAAGAAATATTTATATTAATGAAAAGTACAACTGCATTTTCGCTGTTATTTCTCAGTATTAGTCAGTTAACAGGGTGTGTTTTTTCACCTGGTCAGAACTTAAGTGTGTCAGGTAAGAAAGTTATTTCGGCGGAAGAGGCAAATTATCAGCTTGATAAGCGCGTGGAAATTTTTCCGCTGACCCCGGAGTGGATTGAAAAACTGCGCCCGCCCGTGTCGAAATCTCAGGCAAATCCTAATCTGGACAAGCAGATCAAAAACTGGGAATACCGTATTGGCGCAGGCGACATCCTGACGGTCACCGTCTGGGATCATCCTGAATTAACAACGCCCGCAGGACAATATCGTAGCGCGAGCGATACAGGCAACTGGGTCAACGCTGACGGTACGCTCTTTTATCCCTATGCCGGTAAACTGCGGGTGGCAGGAAAAACGGTTTCACAGGTACGTGAAGAGATTACGGCTCGACTGGATAGCGTCATTGAGAGTCCGCAGGTGGACGTCAGCGTAGCCTCCTTCCGTTCACAAAAAGCCTACGTCACCGGAGAGGTGGAAAAATCGGGTCAACAGCCGATAACCAATATTCCGCTGACGGTGATGGATGCGATTAACGCCGCGGGTGGGCTCTCGGCGGATGCCGACTGGCGTAACGTCGTGCTCACACACAATGGACAGGACGCCCACCTCTCACTCTATGCCCTGATGCAGCATGGCGATTTGACCCAAAATAAGTTGCTTTATCCTGGCGATATCCTGTTTGTTCCCCGGAACGACGCGCTGAAAGTGTTCGTAATGGGCGAGGTGGTGAAACAGAGCACCCTTAAGATGGATCGTAGTGGCATGACGTTGGCCGAGGCCCTGGGCAATGCCGGGGGGCTTAACCAAAATATGGCCGATGCAACCGGCATTTTTGTTATTCGCCAGGTATCGAAAAAAGGTGACACCGACAAAATCGCCAATATCTATCAGCTGAATGCGGAAGATGCTTCAGCCATGGTGCTGGGTACGGAATTCCAGCTTGAGCCGTATGACATTGTCTACGTCACCACGGCACCGCTATCGCGCTGGAATCGCGTGATCTCCCAACTGGTGCCCACCATCAGCGGCGTACATGACCTGACCGAAACCGTTCGTAACATCCGATCGTGGCCGTAGTCATGTTCCATTCAATCTTAGTGGTCTGCACCGGCAATATTTGCCGCTCACCCATTGGTGAGCGGCTATTGCGTCAGCAATTACCCGGCAGGCAGGTCACCTCTGCAGGTATTTTCGGACTAGAAGGACGCCCGGCGGATGCGAGTGCGCAGGCTGTGGCCTTGCGTCACGGCCTTTCGCTGGAGGGGCACGTTGCCCGCAGGGTGACGTGCAGTCTGTTGCAACAGTCCGACTTGATTCTGGTGATGGAGCCGGAACACCTTCGTTTTATTGCCACAATGGCCCCGGAGAACCGGGGAAAATCGCTGCTATTTGGACAATGGCTGGAAACCCAGGACATTCCCGACCCGTATCGCAAAAGCCGTGAAGCCTTTGAATATGTTTTCGGGCAATTGGGGAAAGCCAGTCAGGAATGGGCTCGTCGTTTGAGTTAACAAGGAATGAAGCCGTAATGTCGTCTTCTAAATCAGACAAATATAGTGCTGCGACACCGCAGAATAACGAAATGGATCTCATTCAGTTGCTTGCTGAGATGTTCGATCACCGGGTAATGATCGCGTGTGTTACGCTTCTGTTCACGGTATGTGCGGGGATCTACGCCTTCAGCGTCACGCCGGTTTATCAGGCTGATGCCCTGGTGCAGGTCGAAGCGAAGCAGGGCAACGCGCTGCTCAAGAACCTGACCTCGCTCAGATCCGATCTCTCACCCGATGTCGCTCCAGAACTTTTACTCCTTAAATCACGGATGGTCCTCGGACAGACCGTTGATCGGTTAGGGCTGACCTACGAGGTTAATAGGCGCTTGTTCCCCGTCATTGGAGCTTTCTGGGAGCATGTGCAGGGGCGCAACCCCGCTGAAATCACGATTGGCTCGCTGAATATTCCGTCTGTGGAGGGGGATCCACAAACGCTTTTACTCACTGTTCTCGAGCAAGGGCGATATCGTCTTGAGGGACAAACGCTTGAGGCAGAGGGCGTTGTTGGAAAAGCGCTACTTAAAGAGGGCGTCTCTCTTCTGGTGACCTCCCTCAATGCGGCACCGGGAACCCAGTTTACCCTCAGCATCGTTACCAGGCTTGAGGCGATCAACGCCATTCAGAGCAGACTGACGGTTGTGGAGTCGTCGAAACAGAGTGGAATGATCGCCTTAACGTTAACGGGTGGCGATCCCGGCAAGACCGCTACGGTACTTAATACGATTGCCGAAAATTTTCTCAGCCAGAACATTGCGCGCCAGGAAGCTAAAGATTCCCGTAGCCTCACGTTCTTACAGGATCAGTTACCTAAAATCAGTCGCGAACTGGATGAAGCCGAGGCGCGACTGAATGCTTATCGAGAGCAAAGCGATTCGGTCGATTTATCTCTTGAGGCAAAGTCGGTTCTTGATCAGGTGGTTAACGTGGAAAATCAGCTTAACGAGCTGACGTTTCGCGAGGCAGAAGTATCCCAGCTGTTCAAAAAGGGCCATCCCACCTACCGTGCTTTACTGGAGAAAAAACAAACGCTTGAGCGGGAACGCGCGCGCCTGTATAGCCGCGTCTCCTCCATGCCATCCACGCAGCAGGAAATATTACGCCTGAGTCGTGATGTTGAATCCGGGCGCGCCGTATACATGCAGTTGCTGACGCGTCAGCAAGAGCTGAGCATCTCGCGCTCCAGCGCTATCGGGAATGTGCGGATCATAGACCCGGCGGTGACGCAGCCTGCCCCTGTCAAACCGCGCAAAGCCCTCATCATTCTGTTTGGTATGATGATAGGGCTGCTCCTCTCTGCCGGAACAGTTTTAGTGCGTTCCGCCTTCAAGCGGGGCATTACGTCGTCAGAACAACTGGAAGAGTTCGGGATGCCGCTGCTGGTAACGCTTCCGCGCTCGGTATGGTTATGGAAAAAAACGCACCTGCGCAGGAGAAACCTGTTTACTTCCCACTGGAAGCACAGGATATCCAACGTGCCTTTCCTGCCCATTGACCGTCCGGCTGATACGTTTGTCGAGGCGATGCGTGGGCTGCGCACCAGTTTGCATTTTACCATGATGGATACCGCAAACCGGGTTGTCGTGGTGTCTGGCCCCACGCAGGACTGCGGAAAGACGCTGGTCAGTACTTCACTGGCGTCGATTGTGGCACAGGCCGGACAGCGGGTGCTGTTTATTGATGCGGATATGCGCAAAGGGTATGTCCACAATGTGTTCAGGCTGAACAATCATCGGGGGTTGTCCTGCGTGCTCGACGGAACCGTTGAGTGGCAGGAGGCGGTTCAACGCTTTGAGAAAGGCGGTTTTGATGTACTGACCTGCGGACCTCAACCTACGCATCCCGTTGACCTGCTCATGAGTGAACGCTTCCAGGATGTGATGGCGCAGATTGAAAAGCGGTATGACATCGTGATTATCGACACTCCACCTGTGCTTGCCGTGACGGATGCATTGCTGATCGCCAGAGCAGCAGCCACTACGCTGCTGGTCGCCCGCTTTGGTAAAACCAGCGTGAAAGAGATCGAGACCAGCCTTAAGCGTATGGAACGGATGAACGTAAAGGTGAATGGCGTGATCCTCAATGACATTGTGAAATCGGCGGCGCTCTATTATAACTCGGGGTATAGCGCTTACGACTATGGCTATACCCGGGAGTAACCCTGGCGCGACATTTCTTTACAGCGTGATGGTGTATTGCCCGTTAAGATGACCTTCGTTAAAACGCGAGGTCACAATGGATAACCGCAAAATCAATCGACTGCGCCGCTGGGCGCGGGAAGGAGTCATACTCGTTCTGCTGACGCTGGCCGTGGCGTGGGGAGTTGATCAATACCGAAAACCGACACTCCCCGCCAGTTTTAGTGCAACACCGATGACGAGCATCGACGGAAAAATGCATGATATTGCGGCGCTCAGCCAGGAGCGTCCGCTGCTGATCTACGTCTGGGCGACCTGGTGCAGCATTTGCCGTTACACCACGCCTGCGGTTAATCAGCTGGCAGAAGAGGGCGGGAACGTGGTGAGTATCGCCATGCGCTCTGGTGATAACGCAAAGCTTGCTCGCTGGGTTGACAAGAAACAGCTGAAAATGCCGGTGATAAACGATGAAAACGGTGCGCTGTCGCAGGCGTGGCAGGTGAGCGTGACGCCGACGTTAGTCATTGTATCGAAGGAGAACGTGGTCAGTACTACAACGGGCTGGACGAGCTACTGGGGATTAAAAATCAGGATGTGGTGGGCGGGCTTATAAGAATAACCCCTCTCCCGGCGGGAGAGGGGTTTTATATTACTTAGCCAGAACTTCCTGCGCGGTGCGCTCAACCAGAGACAGCAGGATTTTGATATCTTCCAGCGTCACGGTTGGGTTCAGCAGCGTCAGCTTCAGGCAGGTCACGCCGTTATGCTCGGTCACGCCGACGTTTGCACGGCCGGATTCCAGCAGCGCATCACCAATTTTCTGGTTCAGCAGGGCGATACCGGCATCATCTGCCTGCACCTCGCCACGGAAGCGGAACAGCACGCTTGCCAGCTGCGGATGCATAACCAGTTCCAGCGCAGGCTGCGCTTTCACGTACGCCGCAACCTGCTGTGCCAGGGTCACGCCGTGATCGATGATCGCCGCGTATTGCTCCTGACCCAGCGCTTCCAGGCTCATCCACAGCTTCAGCGCGTCGAAACGACGGGTGGTCTGCAGAGATTTGGAGACCAGGTTCGGCACGCCGGCTTCTTCGTCGAACTCAGAGTTCAGGTAAGCCGCCTGGTAGCGCATCAGCTCATAGTGGCGCGCTTCTTTCAGCAGGAAGGCGCCGCAGCTGATGGTCTGGAAGAACTGCTTGTGGAAGTCCAGGGTGACGGAATCCACCAGCTCAATGCCGTCCAGGTAGTGACGATACTGCTCAGACATCAGCAGCGCGCCGCCCCAGGCCGCATCAACGTGTACCCAGATGTTCTGCTTCGCCGCCAGTTCAGCAATGGCGCGCAGCGGATCGATAGCACCGGCATCGGTGGTACCTGCCGTTGCGACGATCGCCAGAATCTGCTCGCCGTTCGCATTGCACTGTTCGATTTTCGCCGCCAGATCGGTCAGATCCATGCGGGAGAATTCGTCCGTTTTCACCTGCACCACGGACTGGTAGCCCAGACCCATCAGCGCCATGTTTTTCTGCACGGAGAAGTGCGCGTTTTCAGAGCACAGTACGCGGATCTTACGCAGATCGCCCACCAGACCGTCCTGCTGAACGGAGTGACCCTGACGCGCAAAGAACGCATCGCGCGCCAGCATCAGGCCCATCAGGTTGCTCTGGGTTCCGCCGCTGGTGAAGACACCGGCGTCGCCAGCCTGATAACCCACGCGGGTACGCAGCCACTCGATCAGTTTGATCTCGATGATGGTTGCGGACGGGCTTTGATCCCAGGAGTCCATACTCTGGTTAGTGGCGTTGATCAGCACTTCCGCCGCCTGGCTTACGACCAGGCTTGGGCAGTGCAGGTGCGCCACACACTGCGGGTGATGAACGGACAGGCTGTCTTTCAGGAAGAACTCCACGGCGCGTTCAATCGCCGCTTCGTTGCCCAGCCCTTTAGGGTTGAAATCCAGCTTAATACGGTCGCGCAGTTCCGCGACCGTTTTGCCCTGGTACATCTCAGGCTGTTTCAGCCACTGCATCACAGCCTGAGTGCTTTGTTCAATCGCCTGCTGGTAAGCTTCAATGCTCTGCGCAGAGGAGAACAAAATTGGGTTTGAATCAGACATCGTAATCAATAACTCCGGTTACGCCGGGCGAACGCCCGCAGCAAGCAGTGCCTGCTCAAATTTATCCAGGAAGATCTTCAGCTCTTCATCGCTGATCAGCAGAGAAGGCAGCAGACGCAGAACGATACCGTTACGACCACCGCGCTCCAGAATCAGACCGGCTTCGAAGCACTTCTTCTGAATCAGTGCAGACAGCTCGCCGTCGCCCGGGAAGCAGCCCATGTGGTCAGCGGCTTCGTGCGGCTTAACGATCTCAATACCGATCATCATGCCCAGACCGCGAACGTGACCGATAACCGGATAACGTTTCGCCATCTCTTTCAGCTGGCCTTTCAGCCATTCGCCCTGTGCCGCCACTTTGCCTGCGATGTTCTGGTCTTTCAGGATTTTCAGCGTCGTCAGACCGGTTGCCATCGCCAGCTGGTTGCCGCGGAAGGTACCGGTGTGGTGACCTGGCGCCCATGCGTCGAACTGCTTTTTGATACCGAGTACGGCCAGCGGCAGACCGCCACCGACGGCTTTAGACATCACGATGATGTCTGGCTCGATGCCCGCGTGTTCGAAGGCGAAGAATTTACCGGTACGGGCAAAGCCAGCCTGAACTTCGTCGAGGATCAGCAGAATGCCGTGTTCCTGAGTCACTTTACGGATGCGCTGCAGCCACTCAGCCGGAGCCGGGTTCACGCCGCCTTCGCCCTGAACCGCTTCCAGGATCACCGCAGCAGGTTTACGCACGCCGCTTTCAACGTCGTTGATCAGGTTATCGAAGTAGTAAGTCAGCGCTTTCACGCCCGCTTCACCACCGATACCCAGCGGGCAGCGGTATTCGTGCGGGTAAGGCATGAACTGCACTTCTGGCATCATACCGTCTACCGCTTCTTTCGGTGACAGGTTGCCGGTCACGGACAGTGCGCCGTGGGTCATGCCGTGGTAACCACCAGAGAAGCTGATGATACCGCTACGACCGGTTACTTTTTTCGCCAGCTTCAGCGCTGCTTCAACGGCGTCAGCCCCGGATGGACCGGTGAACTGCAGGCAGTACTCTTTGCCCTGACCAGGCAGCAGAGAGAGCAGGTATTCGGAAAACGCGTCTTTCAGAGGCGTTGTCAGATCCAGAGTATGTAACGGCAAGCCGCTGGTAATGACATTTTGGATGCTTTTCAGCACATCAGGATGGTTATGGCCAAGCGCAAGGGTCCCTGCACCTGCTAAACAGTCAAGGTATTCTTTATTATCTGCATCGGTGATCCACACGCCTTCTGCTTTAGTGATGGCTAAAGGCAGTTTGCGCGGATAACTCCTGACGTTAGATTCAAACTCGGCCTGACGGGCCAGATAGGTTTCGTTGCTTTTGTGGGCATCTACGGTGTCAATACGGACTTTATCCGTCATCATATCACTCCTACAACCGCCGCTTCGTTATGAGCCACGATTGAATAAAAAGTTAAAAAACAGAAGGGGCCTGAAAAAAACGCCGCCAATATAGAGCCTTTTGCCACGGGGCTCAATGGTTAATTTGTTTACTGTTTTGTGACACGTGTGTATAGCGAGGAAATATCCCCTTTTTTAAAATGAAAATTGTATTTTATGCCAAATAAAAACAGCGGGTTACAGGCTATTTGCCCGGTGTGTAAAGTCGCAGAAAAGAGTGTGACAAATCGTGCCATTCAACGGCACAAAAGGGGGGAAGCTTTCCCTGTTTATCCGGCAGGTGCAGAAAACGGTGCTCACGTTGCCTGTGCAACGGAATCACGCAGTAAAAATGGACTTTCTACGCGCGTGGTTTCCTGATGTTCTTCACCGTTAATAATATGCAGGGCGCTCAGGCGACCAATTTCATAGTGCGGCAGTTGTACCGTCGTGAGAGGAGGAAGGAACAACTCCCCAATGCCCACCATATTGTCATAGCCGATCACCGCGACGTCGTCCGGTATACGAAGCCCTTGTCCCAGTAGCGTCTGGTACACCATAAACGCGATACGATCGTTACCGCAGATAACGGCGTCGAACCTGGGAATGCCATTCTGCATGTGCGCCAGCAACACGGCCGGAATGTCGCGATAGTGCTCATCGCCGAGTGCCATATAGCAGTGCTCCAGGCTGTCCGGATCGAGCCCCGCTTCACGGCATGCACGCTCCAGCCCCTGACGACGGCGGGTTGTGGCCAGATGCCCCTCAGGTAAATGCAGGCAGAGAGGGCGTCGATAACCCTCCGCGAGTAACGCCCGCACGGCGGTATATTGCCCCTGCTCATCATCGGGAATATAGCTGGCGACCTTTTCGCCGTCGCTTTCGCAGTTGGCCAGCACGCAGGGAAGGGTGAGGAGTTTGGCCGGGAGAGGAACCTGACGTAACCCCATGGTGGTGTAGATAATTCCGTCGGGCCGATGAGAGAGGAGAAGGTCGACAATGGCGTCCGGATTGTCATCGGTAAACATATTCATCACGAAGCTGTTCCAGCCGTGCATTCTGGCCGTTTCTTCAATAGACAACGTGATCTCCACCGAGAACGGCGTCGTCACCGTATCGAGCGCCAGTACCCCTATGGTTTTAGGCGAGGCATGCGCGCCGCGTATTTTCTTGGCGGACAGATCGGGCACGTAGCTGGTCTGCTCGATAGCCA
This sequence comes from Enterobacter cloacae complex sp. IR5422, assembly GCF_049238165.1. Classification (NCBI taxonomy): domain Bacteria; kingdom Pseudomonadati; phylum Pseudomonadota; class Gammaproteobacteria; order Enterobacterales; family Enterobacteriaceae; genus Enterobacter; species Enterobacter cloacae complex sp. IR5422. Next base: position 30,804 of record NZ_JBMKHT010000041.1, read on the forward strand.
GCTGAACGCGCGCCAGCGTTTCCGGCTTAAGGCGCTCCGGGCTGTTCAGCGCGCGGGAGACCGTCATCAGCGATACGTTAGCCAGCTTTGCGACGTCCTTCAGGGAAGCCATTGTCTTACTCCGTGAATGCTCTGCGTGAAAGGGTATACAACTAAGTCGCTGATGTAAAAGAAAGGCTGATGCCCAGGCCGGGTCATGTTTACCTCAGTGATGAATATTTGATCGCGATCTCATTCTCTTAATGTTAACGTTAACTTTCGTGATTAACATCTTAAATTTCAGCCAAACAGCATGAGAAAACGTAAATGTTAACGTTACCATTGTGTCATTACTCCAACATGAGAATGTCATGATGAAAACGCATCACTCTCACAGCTACCCTTTATTAAGCGCATTACTGTTTTTCTTTTTTGTCACGTGGTCATCTTCCGGCTCGTTGCTCTCTATCTGGCTTCACCAGGAGGTGGGGTTAAAGGCAGGGGATACGGGGGTCATCTATGCCGTGCTGTCTGTCTCCGCGCTGTGCGCGCAAATCTGCTACGGCTTCATTCAGGACAAACTCGGCCTGCGAAAAAACCTGCTCTGGTTTCTGACCAGCCTGCTCATTCTTTCCGGTCCGGCCTTCCTGCTGTTTGGTTATCTGCTGCAGATTAACGTGTTGCTCGGCAGCATTTTCGGCGGGATTTATATCGGGCTGACGTTTAACGGCGGGATTGGTGTACTGGAATCCTATACCGAGCGCGTGGCCCGCCAGAGTCAGTTTGAGTTTGGCAAGGCGAGGATGTGGGGATCCCTTGGCTGGGCGGTGGCAACCTTTTTTGCCGGTCTGCTGTTCAACATCAATCCGAAGCTGAACTTCGCGGTGGCGAGCTGCGCCGGGCTGGTGTTTTTTGTGTTGCTGGCGCGCCTAAGAGTCTCTTCCGCGCCGCACGCCATGCAGGAGGCGGTATCCGGCGGTAAGGTCACGCTGGAGGATGCCTTACGCCTGTTGACGCTGCCGCGCTTCTGGGCGCTGGTGTTTTTCGTTATTGGCACCTGTATTTACGGCGTTTACGACCAGCAGTTCCCGGTCTATTTCTCCTCACAGTTCCCGACGCTGCAGGAAGGAAACGCCATGTACGGCTATCTCAACTCCTTCCAGGTTTTCCTGGAGGCGGCGGGCATGTTCTGCGCCCCGTGGCTGGTGAATCGCCTCGGTGCGAAAAACGGCCTGATTTTCGCCGGAATGGTGATGGCGATGCGTATGGTGGCATCGGGTCTGGTTGAGGGACCGGTATTGATCTCCATTACCAAGCTATTGCACGCGGTTGAACTACCCGTTTTGCTGGTCTCCATCTTTAAATACAACAGCCTGCACTTTGATAAGCGGCTCTCTTCCACCCTCTATCTTGTGGGCTTTGCCTGTACAAGCTCGGTGATTGCCTCGGTGCTGTCACCGCTCGCAGGCTACAGCTATGAGAAATACGGCTTTGCCCAGTCCTATTTCATTATGGGGCTACTGGTCTTCAGCACCACGTTTATATCCATCTTCCTGTTGCGCTCGGGCAAGTCCTCATCTGACCCGCTCATGCCGCAACCTTCCACCATCTGATCGAAAGAGTAGAGAAATGACCTATTCCATTACGAAAGCAGAACAGGAACTGCAGTCCAGGCGCGAAGGGCTTAACCTGCGCTGGTACCCCCGTTACCACCTCGCTGCGCGCGCTGGCTGGATGAACGACCCGAATGGCCTGGTTTGGTTTGACGGCTGGTATCACGCCTTTTATCAACACCATCCTTATTCGACCCAGTGGGGGCCGATGCACTGGGGCCATGCGCGCAGCAAAGATTTAGTTCGCTGGGAGCACCTCCCGGTTGCGCTGGCCCCGGAAGGGCCAGACGACAAGGACGGCTGTTTTTCCGGCTCAGCGGTGGTGGATGGCGACACGCTGGTGCTGATTTACACCGGCCACAAATTCCACGGCGATCCCGGCGATGAGGCTAATCTCTACCAGGTTCAGTGCCTGGCAACCAGCCGTGACGGCATCCAGTTTGTGCGGCACGGGACAGTCATTGATACACCGCCCGGGCTGCATCACTTCCGCGATCCGAAGGTATGGCGTGAAGGGGCGTGGTGGTACATGGTCGTTGGCGCGCGCGAGGGGGATACGGGCCAGGTGCGTGTGTACCGGTCTGCCGATCTGCGCGAGTGGCAGGACAGGGGCGTGCTCGCGGTGGCTGAAAAAGAGCTGGGTTATATGTGGGAATGCCCGGACTTTTTCACTCTCAATGGTAAACGCGTGCTGATGTTTTCGCCTCAGGGACTGGCGGCAGACGGATTTAAACATCGCAATCTCTTCCAGAGCGGCTATCTGGTAGGCGAATGGCAGCCTGGTCAGCCCTTTATGCGTGAAGGTGAATTTGTGGAGATGGACTACGGGCATGATTTCTATGCGCCGCAAAGTTTCCTGACGCCGGATGGCAGACGCCTCGTTATCGGCTGGCTGGACATGTGGGAATCTCCCCTTCCGGAACAGGAGGACGGGTGGGCTGGCATGCTCTCTTTACCGCGCGAACTGACGCTGAGCGCGGATAACCGCCTGCAGATGCGGCCAGCCCGAGAAGTGGAAAGCCTGCGCGGGGCGTGGTTCCCCTGGCCTATAAGTACGCTTAATAACCAGCAGATGACGCTGGTGGAACACTGCGATGCGATGGAGGTCATTCTGCAGTGGGATTGCGCCAACAGCAGCGCGGAGCAGTACGGCATTCGTCTTGGCGACGGGTTACGCCTTTATGTTGATGCGCAGATGCAGCGCCTGGTGCTGGAGCGAGACTATCCGCAGTATGGCCTGTGCGGGACCCGAAGCGTCGCGCTTAACCTTAGCAACGCGCTTAATCTTCGTTTGTTCTTTGATAGCTCCTCCGTGGAAGTGTTTGTTAACGAGGGTGAGGCGTGCCTCAGCAGCCGTATATATCCTGATGCCGACTGCCGCGAGCTGGCGTTATTTGCCTGGACGGGAGGAGCATCGCTTATTCATGGCGGGGCGTGGCAGCTGGAGTAAATCTACATATTGTAAAAAGCCCCATACAAATGGGGCTACGTTAATGTTAGATTATTATATAATATGGACAGTTTAGAAGAAGGGGACTCTCAAGTCCCCCATCCACAGACTATGCGACAGTATCAAGGATCTCTTTTAAGAAATCAGTGAAGTTATCAAATGAACCAAAAACATTTTCTGTACCAACATTATCCCTAATTTCAAATAAATTAGATTTAGCATCATAAGTAAATAATGAAATACTATCTTCTCCGATCACTAATCTTTGAGCAAGATCAGGATTGATATAATCATCATTATCTCTATAAAAATCGTTCATAACAAATAAGTTTCTAACTAATGGTTCAGGTATAGAAAGACTGAATAAGATTAATCCGTTATATTCAAATCCATCCATAAACTTTAAAAAACTTACATAATCAGGTTGATTTGTAAATAACAAGTCAATTTCATTACCTAGAGTCTGTAACATCGGATGTAGAGTATTGCTAGACTCTCTAATTTTTATGGTTTCAAGAAATGAATCTTTGATAGGGGCTTCTACTGGATACTCCCATTTATCCATCATTCCTTTTAATTCGATAAGAATCTCATTTATGTTATTTTCCATCATTGTTCCTTTCAAATCATTTAAGTGGATAAATAGAACCAGTAGGCATAGCCCACGGAGTTATCTTACTTTCACCTGCTATCATATCTCTTGTTACGGATGATTGCATATTGGTAAACACTTTATGGTATGGTTCATTTTCAATCAATGAAAGGTTTTCAAAAGCGTTAGTACCGCCATCATCTAATGGTAACTTGTGGTGAACGCTCCAACCACTAGGGACACCGCCTTCTGACATACGCAATAAATCTGAAGGATTAAACTTGTTTGCAGCTTCCGGTGTACCAGCAATGTCTTTAAGGAAATTTTTTCTGATAGAACTATTAAACTCTCGTCTTAATACTGCTGCTTCGGATGGATGACGTCTGACATAGTGAATTTGCTTAATTTCTAATGCTTCAAGCAACTTAGTTTCACCTTTCAACTTTCCTAAGGAAGGTGCGAATAAGTCCGAGATGTGAGATCATCGTGTTGTAACCTGAACCCAGAATGAGTAACCGGATGAGCCAGCAACTGACTTTTGCCGACAGTGAGTTTTCCAGTAAACGCCGCCAGAC
>NZ_JBMKHT010000042.1:0-33279 GCF_049238165.1 Enterobacter cloacae complex sp. IR5422
TCTGGCGGCGTTTACTGGAAAACTCACTGTCGGCAAAAGTCAGTTGCTGGCTCATCCGGTTACTCATTCTGGGTTCAGGTTACAACACGATGATCTCACATCTCGGACTTATTCGCACCTTCCTTAACAAACGGTTTTTCAGTTCAGTGCCATTCGGTAATGTGAAGGGGCTAAGAATACGTTCGTTAGTGCTCATAATTGAAACTCCAAACTTTTTAAAATTAAGAATTCGTTATCGGATTGATTTTTTAGTTCGTCGTTATTTGCCGATGTCATGATATTAATATAATGATTTTTTTAGTTTCTAAAGTTATTACGTTAGTTAAAAAACTATTTAATCCCTGCAATAACACAATTAACACATTGGTGTTAGCGAATGTCATTTAGCCATTCACAATAATTTAAAATTCGTTAAATAATGATTGGTAAAACCACTTCTCCAAATCACTAAAAAAACCAAACAAAACAAACACATATAAAATCACAGAAAATAAAAATGTTACAAAAATGATAAAATAAACCAATAAAAAAGGGAATACCCACATACGCCAGAGTGGTTATTAATAAAAGCATAAAAATATCGCTGCAATTCTATTTTTTTGATCGCGATCAATAGTTATGGCATCCAAAAGCGCAATATAAAAACATCATCAATTTTTAATTTAGCGCCTCCACAAAAGCGTTAAATTGCTATTACTGAAAATACAAAATCGCACCTTTAATAACTAAAAAAAGCAAAGAAACTTAAGAAAGTGATTTTGTTTTTCAGTACGACCGAATCTTTGACAACTTAAGACGTGAAACTATGAATACAAAAACTGCTGTAACGCCCCCTGTGGCGAACCAGGCATCAAATGGAAACGCAAAACGTCTGCTGATGATGGCACTGCCCGTCATCGTCGCCGTACTGCTGCTGTTTGTTCCGGTACCGGAAGGCCTGCCTCCTTACGCGTGGCACTATTTCGCTATCTTCGTTGGCGTGATCGTCGGTTTGATCTTCGAACCGCTGCCGGGCGCGGTGATCGGTCTCACCGGCGTGGTCGCCATTGCCCTGTGCAGCCAGTGGGTGCTGTTCAGCCCTGAACAGCTGGCTGATCCGAAATTCAAGCTGGCGGGCGCCTCCTTTAAATGGGCGGTGAGCGGGTTTGGTAACTCTACCGTCTGGCTGATTTTCGGTGCCTTTATGTTCGCCGCAGGCTATGACAAAACCCGCTTCGGCCGCCGTCTGGCGCTGATTCTGGTGAAATACCTCGGCCGTCGCAGCCTGACGCTCGGTTACGCGATTACGTTTGCTGACCTGCTGCTGGCACCGTTCACCCCGTCCAACACCGCGCGCAGCGGCGGGACCATCTACCCGATCATCGCTAACCTGCCGCCGCTGTACGGTTCAAAACCGAACGACCCAAGCGCGCGTAAGATTGGTTCGTACCTGATGTGGGTGGCGATCACCGCGGCCTGTATCACCAGCTCAATGTTCCTCTCCGCCCTTGCGCCGAACCTGCTGGCGCTGGCGCTGGTGAAAAGCACCGTTGGTATTGATATCTCCTGGGGCACCTGGTTCCTCGCCTTCCTGCCGCTGGGTATCCTGCTGATTCTGACCATGCCGCTGCTGGCCTACTGGTTCTACCCACCAGAAGTTAAAGTGAACAATGAAGTGCCGCTGTGGGCGACCCGTGAGCTGGAAAAACTCGGCAAGCTGTCCCGCAATGAAATTCTGCTGCTGGTGTTCGTGTGCTGCGCTCTGCTGATGTGGATCTTCGCCGCCGCGTGGATTGAGCCTGCGATGGCGGCTCTGCTTATCGTCGGGCTGATGCTGTGGACCGGCGTGCTGGAGTGGAACGATATCACCGGTAACAAAGCCGCGTGGAACACCTTCGTCTGGTTCGCCACTCTGGTGGCGCTGGCGGATGGCCTCTCCTCTACCGGCTTTATCAGCTGGTTAGGTAAAGAAGGCGGTCTGCTGATGAGCGGTATCTCTCCGGGCGTAGCGACCATCGTCCTGCTGCTGGCGTTCTACCTGCTGCACTACCTGTTTGCCAGCACCACCGCGCACACCACGGCGCTGCTGCCAGCGATGCTGACCATCGCCTCCACCATCCCGGGCATGAATATGGAAGTGTTCGTTCTGCTGATGGTGACCTCGCTGGGCGTGATGGGGATCATCACCCCGTACGGCACTGGCCCAAGCCCGATCTACTATGGTAGCGGCTACCTGCCAACCAAAGACTACTGGCGCCTCGGCACCATCTTCGGTGCCATCTTCCTGGCGGCCCTGCTGCTGATTGGCTATCCGTGGATGTCCATGATGTTCTGATTCCTGACCGCCGGACTTCTCCTCCGGCGGTTTTATTTTTTTGGAGCAAGCTATGTCAAACAAACCGTTTTTTTATCAAAACCCCTTCCCACTGGCGCACGACGACACCGAATACTATCTGCTGACCAAAGAGCACGTTTCCGTTGCCGAGTTCGAAGGCCAGGAAGTGCTGAAAGTGGAGCCAGAGGCGCTGACCCTGCTGGCGCAGCAGGCCTTCCACGATGCTGCGTTTATGCTGCGTCCTTCCCATCAGAAGCAGGTCGCCGCCATTCTTAACGACCCGGAAGCGAGCCAGAACGATAAGTACGTTGCCCTGCAGTTCCTGCGTAACTCTGAAATCGCCGCTAAAGGCGTGCTGCCAACCTGCCAGGATACCGGCACGGCGATCATCATGGGTAAAAAAGGCCAGCGCGTCTGGACCGGCGGCGGTGACGAAGCGGCCCTGAGTCAGGGGGTGTACAACACCTACATTGAAGACAACCTGCGCTACTCCCAGAACGCGGCGCTGGATATGTATAAAGAGGTGAACACCGGCACCAACCTGCCGGCGCAGATTGACCTCTACAGCGTTGACGGCGATGAGTACAAATTCCTGTGCATGGCAAAAGGCGGCGGCTCTGCCAACAAAACCTATCTCTACCAGGAAACCAAAGCGCTGATCACCCCGGCGAAGCTGAAAAACTATCTGGTTGAGAAGATGCGCACTCTCGGTACCGCGGCCTGCCCGCCGTACCATATCGCGTTCGTGATCGGCGGTACCTCGGCGGAAGCCACGTTGAAAACCGTGAAGCTGGCCTCCACGCGCTACTACGACGCGCTGCCAACGGAAGGCAACGAACACGGCCAGGCGTTCCGCGACGTTCAGCTCGAACAGGAGCTGCTCCAGGAAGCCCAGAACCTCGGCCTCGGCGCGCAGTTTGGCGGTAAATACTTCGCTCACGACATCCGCGTGATCCGCCTGCCGCGCCACGGCGCCTCCTGCCCTATCGGCATGGGGGTCTCCTGCTCCGCGGACCGCAACATCAAAGCGAAAATCAACCGCGACGGGATCTGGATTGAGAAGCTGGAGCACAACCCGGGCCAGTACATTCCTGAATCACTGCGCCAGCAGGGTGAAGGCGACGTGGTCAGCATCGATCTGAACAAGCCGATGAATGAGATCCTGGCGCAGCTTTCAGCGCATCCGGTCTCTACCCGCCTGTCGCTGAACGGGACCATCATCGTGGCGCGCGACATCGCCCACGCGAAGCTGAAAGAGCTAATCGACAACGGTGAGGAACTGCCGCAGTACGTCAAAGATCACCCGATCTACTACGCGGGCCCAGCCAAAACGCCGGAAGGCTACGCGTCTGGCTCACTCGGCCCAACCACGGCAGGGCGCATGGATTCGTATGTGGACTTACTGCAGTCCCACGGCGCGAGCATGATCATGCTGGCGAAAGGCAACCGCAGCCAGCAGGTGACGGACGCCTGCCATAAGCATGGCGGCTTCTACCTGGGCAGCATCGGCGGCCCGGCGGCGGTGCTGGCGCAAAACAGCATCAAGAGCCTTGAGTGCGTGGCGTATCCTGAGCTGGGCATGGAAGCTATCTGGAAGATCGAGGTCGAGAACTTCCCGGCGTTTATCCTGGTGGATGACAAAGGCAACGATTTCTTCCAGCAGATCCAGAACCAGCAGTGTAAAGGCTGTTCACAGCGCTGATTGCTTCCATACGTCCGGCAAGAGCGACAGCGTTTCAGCGATGGTGCTGCGCTTGTCGCTCCCCGGCTTCCAGATGGTGACCATCGTCTGACCAATCCCCTGGCTGCCCACTTCGGTGTGCAGCCTTTTTACGTTTTGCCACTGCCCGGCGTGAAAATGCGTCGGTAAGAATCCCCAGCCGCAGCCGCGCTCCAGCAGACCGCGCAGCATCTCCGGTTCATTGGTAAAGAGGGTATGCCCGGAAATCTGCAGGCGGCGCGCCACCGGCTCGTCCGAGGCGGGGTGCATGATGACCTGAGGTACCAGGGAGAGATCGAGCAGCGACAGAGGGAAAGCACTGTCCGCAAACAGCCCGCTGGCGGCATAAAAATCCATCTCGATGGCCCCCAGGGCACGCCACTCCATGTCGTTGCCCACGCTGCGGTTGCGCGCCTGGCAGATGGCCAGATCCGCGTCGTTATTCGCCAGCAGCCGTTCCGATTCATCCCGCGAGGCGCAGATAAGGCTCAGGCGGATTTTTCGCACCGCCATTTCAGCAATCACCCCGTGCAGAAAGGCTCTGGGCGTAAAAGGATCGTAGACCAGCGTCAGGTCCTGCGTGGCACCGTGCGGCACCTCTCTGGCAAACGCCTCAAAGGCTTTTACCTGCCGCATCAGGAGGTGCGCCTGGCGCTGAAGCTGTTCCCCTTCGGGCGTGAGCCGCAGGGTGCGGCCGTCGCGAATAAACAGCGCGTAGCCCAACCCATCCTCAAGAAAATCAACCAGATCGCGAAGCGTCGTGCGGTCCTTCTTCAGCGCAACCGCGGCTTTACTGAGGCTCCCATTCTCGGCCACGGCGGTAAATGCCTCGAGCTGTGCAAAAGAGTAAATCAGTCCCGCCACGCTACGCTCCCTCTGTTTTTTAGGGGGATTTTCCCCCACTACGCGTTTTTTATTATAGCCCCGGGGTTTTTAAACTGAAGCCGTTCTTAACCTGTAAGAGACGGATATGAAAAACAGAAAAGTAAACCATGCCCTGCTGGCGGGCCTTGTCTTCAGCACCCTGATCTCCCCTGCGGCAGTGGCGGCCTGTAAAGGCACCGACCTCAGCGTCTGCCCTGCCCCCTTCGACACCACGCTGCCTGACACCCATAAGATGCTCACCTGGAGTCAGGCCGATCGCGTGGTGGGCTTTCGCAATGACTACCGCAACTACACCGGGGATGTTTTCCGCCACGGTAACGCTGTGCCGCTGGAAATGTCGGACAAGCCGCTCACGGACGCACACTATCAGGTCAACGGCAGGCGCTTCGGCCTTAAGGACTACCTCCAGCGGCAGAACGTCAGCGGCATGCTGGTGCTGAAGGACGGCAAAATCGCCTGGAAGTATCTTGGAGAGGGCAATACCGACTCAACGCTCTGGACCTCGCGCTCGGTTGGGAAATCGGTGGTATCGGCGCTGGTGGGCGTGGCCCTCAAAGAGGGAAAAATTCACTCGCTCGACGATCGGATCACGCGGTATGAACCCGACCTGAAAGGCACCGCGTGGGAAGGCGTGACGCTCAGACAGCTGATCACCCATACGTCCGGCGTGGCCTGGAACGAGGATTACACCAACCCTAAATCCGACTTCGCGCAGCTCACCGAGTGCGAGGCGAAGCCGGGTACCTATGACTGCGTGCGCAAGCTGGTGAAGGGGTTACGCAGGGCGCACCCGGCCGGAGAGAGCTGGTCTTACTCTTCGGGCGGCGCCTGGCTGCTGGGTGACGTGCTGGAGCGGGCCACCGGCATGACGCTCGCAGCCTATCTGGAGAAAAGCATCTGGCAGCCTTACGGCATGGCGAGCGACGGCGTGTGGCATGCCTACAGCAAAGGCCAGCACGATGTCGGCGCGCACGGCTTTAACGCCACGCTGGAGGACTGGGGACGCTTCGGGCAATTTATCCTGAACAACGGTACGCTGCCGAACGGTAAGACCATCCTGCCGGAAAACTGGATTCGGCAGTCGTCAGACTGGACGAAGGCCAAAGGCTCGGTCTCAGACGCCCATCCCGAGGGGCTGTACGGCTATCAGTGGTGGAACAATGAAGTGCCCGCCAACGCCGCGGGCGTAGAGCCGACGGCACAGGATTCGCTGAAAGGTTCGCTCTGGGCGCTGGGCATTTTCGGACAGATGATCGTGGTGAACCCGAAGGAAAATCTGGTCATCGTCCAGTGGTCTACCTGGCCGCAGGCGGAACCGTCCTTCAGCGCCCAGCCGCTGGAAGCCTCTCTGATGTTTAGCGCGATTGCCAGGGCGCTGCGCTAAATGGCCTCCGCCGGGTAATGAAGCGGTTACCCGGCTCATTCTGAAACGCGCCTCTGCGCCACATCACAAAATCGCAATATCAGAGACTTACAGAATATTGGTGAATAAAAAGCCAACATTTTGTTAAGTTATTGTTGCCATTAATTGTATTTATTCGCCGGATTATATTCATGCAAGAAATGCATCAGTCGATGCGGCATTTGCGCTTATCTAATTCCTCATCCTGATCCAGTTTTCAGAAACAGACGCGTAAAACGTCAACAATAAACTGGAGATAACCATGTTTTCCTCAACCTCACCTGCAACCGTACGGTCGAAGGCGGGCGCGATACTTCGCGTCACGTCCGGCAACTTTCTTGAGCAATTCGATTTCTTTCTGTTCGGCTTCTATGCCACCTACATCGCCCACACGTTCTTCCCGGCGAGCAGTGAATTTGCGTCGCTGATGATGACCTTTGCCGTCTTCGGCGCGGGCTTTTTGATGCGTCCAATCGGCGCCATCTTGCTGGGGGCTTATATTGACAAGGTTGGCCGCCGCAAAGGGCTAATAGTGACGCTTTCCATTATGGCGGCAGGCACCTTCCTGATCGTGCTGATCCCGTCTTATCAAAGTATTGGGCTTTGGGCGCCGCTGCTGGTGCTGACGGGCCGTCTGCTGCAGGGCTTTTCCGCCGGCGCGGAGCTTGGGGGCGTGTCGGTCTATCTCGCGGAAATCGCCACGCCGGGCCGCAAGGGCTTTTACACCAGCTGGCAGTCCGGTAGCCAGCAGGTCGCCATTATGGTCGCCGCCGCAATGGGCTTTGCGCTGAACGCGGTGCTGGAAGAGAGCGCCATTCGCGAATGGGGCTGGCGCATCCCGTTCCTGTTCGGCTGTTTAATCGTGCCGTTTATCTTTTTCCTGCGCCGCAAGCTGGAGGAGACGGAAGAGTTCAGCGCGCGCCGCCATCATCTGGAGATGCGCCAGGTCTTTAAAACGCTGCTCGCGAACTGGCAGGTGGTGGTCGCGGGCATGCTGATGGTGGCGATGACCACCACGGCCTTTTATCTGATCACCGTTTATGCGCCCACCTTTGGTAAAAAGGTGCTGATGCTGAGCGCGTCAGACAGCCTGCTGGTCACGCTGCTGGTGGCGATCTCTAACTTCGTCTGGCTGCCGGTGGGCGGTGCCCTGTCGGACCGTTTTGGCCGCAAGCCGGTGCTGATTGCCATGACCCTGCTGGCGCTGGCGACCAGCTACCCGGCCCTGACGCTGCTGGCGAACGCGCCCAGCTTCTCGATGATGCTGAGCGTGCTGCTGTGGCTCTCCTTCCTCTACGGCCTCTATAACGGCGCGATGATCCCGGCGCTGACGGAAATTATGCCTGCTGAAGTCCGCGTAGCAGGGTTCTCTCTGGCTTACAGCCTGGCAACGGCGGTGTTCGGTGGCTTTACCCCGGTGATGTCCACCGCGCTGATTGAATACACCGGAGACAAAGCCTCGCCGGGCTACTGGATGAGCTTCGCTGCGGTATGTGCCCTGCTGGCAACGCTCTACCTCTACCGCCGTCGCGCGGTATCGCTGCAAAATACCGTCAAGTCACAGGGGGCCGCATGAAACGCACGTCTCGCTATACCGCCAGCGCGCTGGTGCTGATGTTCCTGAGCGTGAGCGCCTGCGCTCAGGACGTGAAGGTCATGATTTCCGGCGGTTTCAAAGCCGCCCTGGAAAAGCTGGCGCCCGAGTATGAACGCCAGACCGGGGATAAAATTGTGGTCATCCCCGGCCCCTCAATGGGCAATACGCCGCAGGCGATCCCAAACCGGCTCGCGCGCGGCGAGAAGGCCGACGTGGTGATTATGGTGGGCGATGCGCTGGAGAAGCTCGAAAAGGCCAGCCAGACCCGGCCGGGTTCGCGAACGGAACTTGCGGACTCTCCCGTTGGCATGGTGGTAAAAAAAGGAGCGGATATACCGGACATCAGCAGCGACGCGAAACTGCGTGAAACGCTGCTGCAGGCCAGCTCCATCGCCTACTCTGACAGCGCCAGCGGCAGGTACGTCAGCCAGGGGCTGTTCAAAAAGCTGGGCATTGAAAAGGAGGTCGCCGATAAAGCGACAATGGTCGAGCGCATTCCGGTCGCCTCAGAAGTGGCAAAAGGAAAATATGCCGTCGGTTTCCAGCAGGTTAGCGAGCTGTTGCCGGTTCAGGGCGTCACTTTTGTCGGGAAAATCCCTGACAATGTGCAATACATCACGCGCTTCGCGGGTGCGGTCACTCGTCACGCTGAACACCCTGACGAGGGGAAAGCGCTGTTGATCTATCTCGCCTCACCGCCCTCACGCGCCGTCATCGAGAAGACGGGGATGATCCCCGTTACGTCCGGCGATACTGCTCGGTGATCTGCTTTTCCAGTTCAGCCGCAATGTAAGACTGGATGCGCCCCCGGCGCCGGATAAGCCCAACGGTGCGTTTCACTTCCGGCGCCACCAGCGGCAGATGCGTCAACAGCGTGTGCTCAGAGGTCGGCATTGACATGGCGGGAACGGCAGCGATGCCAATCCCCGCCTCTACCATACCGAGCATCGTGGTGACGTGACGCGTTTCGCAGACGCTGGGGCGCCCGGGAACTATATCCCCCAGCATCCGATCGAGCAGGTTACGGTTACCTGACGTTTTATCGAGGGAGATATAATCCTGCTGGTAAAACGCCTGCCACGTCAGGTGACTCTTCTGCGCCACGGGGTGATCCTTTCGGCACGCCGCGACGTAGACATCCTCCACCAGCGGGAAAAACTCGATTTCAGACGGCAGGTTTCCTGCGAAGCAGATGCCGAAATCCGCCTGGCTGCGGGCCACGGCGTCAATCACATTCCCCGCGCTGCTGTCGATGAGCTTGATGCGAACGCGCGGATAGCGAGACTGAAAACGCCGGATCACGTCGGGCATAAAGTAACAGGCTGCGGAAGGGACCGCGGCAACCGCGATCAGCCCCGTCCGCTCTTCGCTGGCCTTATCGACATCCGCCAGCATTGACTCCACGCTGTCGAGCAGCTGCGCAGAGCGCTCGGCAAAGTTTTGCCCGTAGAGCGTCAGCGCCACGCGGCGGGTGGTGCGATCGAACAGCCTGTTTCCCAGCGCGGCTTCCAGCTTTTCAATCCTGCGGCTCAGCGCCGACTGGGATAAGCAGATAGATTCAGCAGCGACACGGAAGTTACCGTATTCCACTAACGCTCTGAAAGCATAAAGATCGTTAAGGTCAAAATTCACGGGCATAGCGTCTGGATGTCCTGTCAGGGAATACGCAACAAAGTCAAAAATAATAGCGTCTTATTGACCTGCCGCAACCGGCCAGGCGTTGAAATACCGATCAGAGGTCGTTGAGATGCAGGCGGACGTACCCGGCGCGGTCAGCAATGGCCTGCCGATCCTCTTCCGTCATGTCCGCAAGCTGTTTAAAGACAATGCCCAGGCGGGGATTGTTGCCGAGACGCGCCTGATTGCGCGCAAAGAAATCCCAGTAAAGGGCATTGAAGGGGCAGGCCTGCTCTCCGGTACGCTGGTTGTGCTGATACCGGCACCCCTGACAGTAATTACTCATCTTATGAATATATGACGCGCTTGAGACGTAGGGTTTACTGGCCAGCAACCCGCCATCGCCAAACTGGCTCATGCCGAGGGTATTGGGCAGCTCCACCCACTCAAAGGCGTCAATATAGACGCCCAGATACCATTCATGAACCGCCTGCGGCGACAGGCCGCTGAGCAGGCTAAAGTTTCCAATGACCATCAGGCGCTGGATATGGTGGGCGTAAGCCTCGGTGAGCGACTGCCCAACGGCATGCGCCAGGCAGCGCATCTGCGTCTTGCCCGTCCAGAACCAGTCCGGCAGCGGGGCGTGCTGGTCTAAGGCATTCAGTTCCCGATAGCCGGGCATCTGCGACCAGTAGATCCCGCGCACATACTCCCGCCAGCCGAGAATTTGCCGGATAAACCCTTCGACGGCAGGCAGCGGCGCGTGGCCCAAACGCCACGCCTGCTGGGCGGCGGCAACCACTTCCCGCGGATTAAGCATCTTTGTATTCAGCGCAAACGAAATTAACGAATGGAAAAGAAAAGGTTCCTCCGTGTGCATCGCGTCCTGCCAGTTTCCAAACTGCGGGAGTACGTGCGTGATAAATTCATCCAGCCTGGCTTTGGCTTCAGAACGGTTGAGCGGCCAGCGAAAATTGTCGGCCTGCGGTTCGCCGAAGGTCGTTACGCCGCAGCGCTGGATCTCCGCCCATAAGACGGAACGATCGTGGCGGGGACGCGCGTCCCCCGGCGCGGGAGGCTCGCCGGACCAGCGCTTGCGGTTTTCAGCATCGAAATTCCATTTCCCCCCTTCCGGCTCGCCTGCTGAGGTCAACAGTACGCCGTGCTGACGACGCATTTCCCGGTAAAAGTACTCCATTCGCCAGCTTTTGCGTGACGCAAAGAACGCGCTGACCTGCTCCCGTGCGGTGAAAAAATGCTCGCTGCTGACGCAGGCCGTTTCAACGGAGACCGTCTTCGCCCACGCCTGCAGCTGCGTATCAAGTCGCCATTCGTCGGGCTCCTGCCATATCACCCTGCCCGCGCCGTAATGCGCGACAAGCGCGTTGAGATTGTCTTCCAGCGCGCCGCGGTTTGAGTCATCAGAGAGCCGGACATACCTCACCCGATGCCCCTTCTCCTTTAATGCAGAGGAAAACGCGCGCATGGCGGCGAAGATAGCGATAACTTTCTGGGCGTGATGAAGCACATAGTCGGTTTCTGCCCGGAGTTCCAGCATCACGTAAATGATGTTCGGACTGCAGGTATCAAACCAGCTGTGATGCGGATTAAGCTGATCGCCCAGGATCAGACGTAGCTCGGTCAACGGTGGCTCCTGCGACAGCGCTCAGAACAGTATTTAACCTCATTCCAGCATTTCACCCATTTCTTGCGCCACGTCATGGGCCGCTGGCAGTGCACACACAGTCGACTGGGCAGGTCCTGCTTGTTACCTTTAAAATCGCTCATCTTTTCAATACCGTACTGATTTATTCACCCCACCTGCGGATAAAGGCTACGACAGACTTCACAAAATGAAGGTGATGCCCGCAAACCGCTACCCACCGCTACGTACGAAATGATAGTTTATTCAGGCTGGATTTGTCGCAGCAGGCGATATTCTGGCATCTTAACCGAATCTGACTTTCCCATTTTTGTTCAAGTGACGAGTTTGCGAGCAAAGCGATGATAAAGTGGCCCTGGAAAACGAATGAGGCTGGCCGGGATGTGGCGCTGCCATGGGATGACGCCCTGACGATCCCTGTTCTGGCTAATCTAACCCCGGATGAACAATCGAAACTGGTTCAGCTGGCGGATCGTTTTTTACAGCAAAAGCGCCTGGTGCCGCTGCAGGGGTTTGAACTCGATCCTCTGAAAAACGCCCGCATCGCGCTGCTTTTCTGTCTGCCGGTGCTTGAACTCGGCATTGAGTGGCTGGACGGTTTCCACGAAGTGCTTATCTATCCCGCGCCGTTCGTGGTGGATGATGAATGGCAGGACGATATTGGGCTGGTGCATAACCAGCGCGTGGTGCAGTCCGGACAAAGCTGGCAGCAAGGGCCGATTATCCTCAACTGGCTCGATATTCAGGACTCGTTCGACGCCTCCGGTTTTAATCTGATTATCCATGAAGTGGCGCACAAGCTGGACACCCGCAACGGCGATCGCGCCAGCGGCGTCCCGCGGATCCCGCTTCGCGAGGTCGCGGGCTGGGAACACGACCTGCACGCGGCGATGGATAACATCCAGGATGAAATAGACCTGGTGGGCGAAAGCGCGGCCAGCATTGACGCCTATGCGGCAACCGACCCGGCAGAGTGCTTTGCGGTGCTCTCCGAGTACTTCTTCAGCGCGCCCGAGCTCTTCGCGCCCCGTTTCCCGGCCCTCTGGCAACGTTTCTGCCAGTTTTATCAGCAGGATCCGCTACAGCGCCTGCGGCAGAATGAGGCGTCCGGCGGGCATTCGTCCCGCCAGTTTCATTAAGCTTTTTCAGCAGGGGTACGCTCGGTTGACCATACCCCTATGCTCAGGGCTAAAAACAGCAATGCCATTCCCCACGCGGCCACCGTTAAAGACTGCTCCCCGTAAAAGCGCGTCACGACCGGCACCATCAGCGCGCTGACGCCGTAGCCTAACGTGTGGCTGGTGGCGATGACGCCCGCCCCTTTCCCCGTGGTTAGCCGATCGTTCAGCAGCAGCTGGTAGCCCGGCGTGGCCATCGCCGCCCCGAGTGACGTGATAACAATCCCCACGTAGAACAGCGCTAAACCGGCGACAGACATCAGCCCAAGCCCGGCCACCATCAGCACCGCCGCGATGCAGAGCAATGTCACCGGGCTGAAATGCTGAGGCCGGACCACCAGAAACTGTGCCGCGAGCGTGGCCAGCGCGGCCAGGCTCAGCAGAAGCGCGACATGATGGCTGATCTCCCGGGCGTTACCGTCCAGCAACGGGCTAAGATGCGGTGACAGGCCAATCTGCATCAGGCTCACCAGCGCCGCCAGCAGCAGCGCCAGCAGCAGGAACGGCAGCATGGAGGCCTGCAGGCGGGTTGCCTGATGGGCTACCGGCGGCAGCGGCGGGTCAGCGACTTCGCGAAGCACCAGCAGCAGAGCGAGAAGCGGCGCAACCGCCATCAGCCAGAGCGGCGCCACCGGATTAACGCTGAGCATCAGCGCCGCCAGCGGCGGGCCGAGCAAACGCCCGCAGCTGAGGCCGGAGCTTATCGTCGCCAGCGCCGCCATTCTTTTCTCCAGTCCCGCACGCTGAATCGCCCACGTCTGGGCCGCAGGCACCAGCCCCGAGACCGTCAGCCCGTAGAGCAGGCGCGAGAAAATAAGCCCCGCCAGCCCCCAGACCGTATCCAGCCTTCCGGCCGCCATCCCCCAGACCACCAGGGCCATCACGACGAAACTCGCCAGATAGCCGCTTAGCGAGGCCAGCATGACGGACTTACACCCCTTTCGCTCGCTCTGACGCCCCCACCAGGGCGAGGCCGGTAAAAAAAGCATCGATCCGAACATCAACAGCCCGGCCCAGACAGAGAGTGACAGCCCGGTCAGGGTGACCAGCTGCGGGAGCATCACCAGCAAGCCGTTTTGCCCGATGCCGAGTAACCCCGCAGATAGCGCCAGGGGCCAGTTAGCTTTTGAAGTGACGTTTTCCGTCAAGGTTTCAGAGTCAGCGCGCATGAGAATGTGAACATAGTGTCAATAAATGTGTGGAAATTATGAAGTTAACAAATATTGCAAAAATGGTTGCGAGTGTAAACAGAATGAATATCATAACGAGAATTATTATCAATCATGGAATGAGGTACATCTATGCGTGCTCTGCTCCGCGCCGCCGGTACAGACGTTGCAGCCCAGTGCTTTTTAAACGCCCTGTTGCGTGAAACGAAGGACTGGCGCTATCTCCCCGCTACCGATGCGGATGCGCTATCTGAGATCCATATCCCGCTTTCCCAAACCCAGGCGCTTCGGGTGCCGGTACGCTATTTCTCACCCACCCAGCATCATCAGTACCGTTTCCCGGCAACGCTGATTCTGAGCAACAGCGACAGGGGTGACGCCGTCACTTTCCCTCAACTGGTTGATTTAATTCTTGAAAAACCGTCCTTAAAAGGCTCGTTGGATGCCGATACGCTGGTGCGTTTTAAGCAGCGCGTTCTCGAAAGCCATGCCCACACCTGGCAGGCGATTGATTTACGCCACCGCTGGGCAACCCTGCGCGATAAGCCGCTGACGTTTGCCGAAGCGGAACAGGCGCTGCTGGTCGGCCATGCGTTTCACCCGGCACCGAAGTCCCACGAGCCGTTCAACGAAGCCGAGGCGCGCCGCTATTTGCCCGATTTCGCCTCCCGCTTCCCGCTGCGCTGGTTTGCCGTTGAGAGCACGCTCGTTGCCGGCGACAGCCTGAACGCCTCCCTGCGTGAACGTCTGCTGCGCTTTGCGGCCCAGAGCGCGCCCGAACTGCTCGGCCACTTTACCGACACCCGCTGGCTGCTGCCGATGCACCCGTGGCAGGCCGACTATCTGCTGGAGCAGGACTGGTGCCAGCGTCTGGTGGAAAACGGTTCGTTGCAGGACCTGGGTGAAGCGGGCGCACAGTGGCTGCCCACCAGCTCCTCCCGCTCGCTGTACAGCGAGACCAACAGCGACATGATTAAGTTCTCCCTCAGCGTGCGCCTGACCAACTCCGTGCGCACGCTGTCGGTGAAAGAGGTGAAGCGCGGCATGCGCCTGGCGCGTCTGGCAAAAACGGAACGCTGGCAAGAATTACAGGCGCGCTACCCGACCATGCGCGTGATGCAGGAAGACGGCTGGGCGGGACTGCGTGACGAAAGCGGCACTATTCAGGAAGAGAGCCTGATGGCCCTGCGCGTTAATCTGCTGTTCGATACGCCAGACACCCAAACCAACGTGCTGGTGAGCCTGACGCAGGCCGCGCCGGACGGCGGTGACAGCCTGCTCGCCGCGGCGGTGCGCCGTCTGAGCCAGCGTCTTGATTTACCGCTCGCCCAGGCCGCCCGCTGCTGGCTGGACGCCTACTGTGACCGCGTATTGCTTCCGCTGTTCAGCGCCGAGGCGGATTACGGTCTGGTCCTGCTGGCGCACCAGCAAAATATCCTCGTTGAGATGCAGCAGGATTTCCCGGTCGGGCTGATCTACCGCGACTGCCAGGGCAGCGCGTGGACCGAAGGCGCCGACGCGTGGCTGAAAGACGCGGGCGAAACTGAGGTGGAAAACCGCTTTGGCGAGAGCCAGCTGCTGCGCTACTTCCCTTACTACCTGCTGCTGAACTCTACCCTTGCCGTCACCGCCGCCCTTGCTGCCGCCGGTTTTGACAGCGAGGAGAGCCTGATGTCCCGGGTGCGCGACGCGCTGGCAGAACTGCGCCGCACGGCGAAGCAGACCCGCTGCCTCGACTACGTGCTCGACAGCCCGACCTGGAACTGCAAAGGCAACTTCTTCTGCTACCTGCACGATCGCAATGAAAACACCATCGCCGATCCGGCGGTGATCTATTTCGACTTTAGCAACCCGTTCTACAAGGAGAAGGCGTGATGGCTATCGCGAATATCGTCCATTCCGGCTACGGCTTTTACTGCACCGCAACGGATCGCGCCTTGCCGCTGGCGTTGGGTCTCGACGGCAGCGCGGTGCTGGAGCGTCTGAAGGGGATCCCGGACGGCTGGCTGGTGGAAGCCCTGGATCAGCTGTTTGTGGCCGCCCCCGCGCTGACCGGCATTACGTTGCCGTGGGCGGACTGGCAGGATGAACCCCAGGCGCAGGCGCTGTTTGGCCTGGCCCACGGTGATTATCTGGCGCGCGACGCCTTCTGGCAGCTGCCGCTGTGGCTGAAGGGAGAACGCCCGCAGGCGAGCGGCGGAATGCAGTTTGACGAGAGCCGTCAGCTGTACTTCCCGCTGCGCCCTCGCCGCCCGCAGGGTGAGGTGTATCGCCGTTACGATCCGCAAATTAAGCGTACCCTCAGCTTCCGCGTGGCCGACGTGGCGCTGGACGGCGAGCGTTTTACCCGCTGGATGAATAACCCGCGCGTGAACGCCTTCTGGGAGATGGCGGGCCCGCAGGCCGAGCAGGAAAACTACCTGCGCCGTCAGCTCGACTCGACCTACTGCTACCCGGTTATTGGCTGCTTCGACGATCAACCGTTTGGCTATTTTGAACTCTACTGGGCACCGGAAGACCGCATTGGCCGCCACTACCGCTGGCAGCCGTTTGACCGCGGGCTGCACATGCTGGTGGGCGAAGAGAACTGGCGCGGCGCGCAGTACATCCGCAGCTGGCTGCGCGGTCTGAGCCACTATCTGTATCTCGATGAACTGCGCACCACGCGCATCGTGGCCGAGCCGCGCTTCGACAACCAGCGCCTGTTCCGTCACCTTTCCTCTGCCGGTTTTGACACGGTGAAAGAGTTCGACTTCCCGCATAAACGCTCGCGCCTCATTATGAGCCAGCGTCACCGCTTCTTCAGCGAGGTGGGCCTGTGAACGCGCTCTGGGAAAAAGTGAACCGCGAGATGGTGGCGAAGATCCTCGCCGAGCTGGAATACGAGCGCACCCTGCGCGCCGAGCCGGTTTCGTCGGACGGCTGGCGCATCGCCATGGGCAACGCGTCCTGGCAGTTTTGCGCCACGCGCGGGATCTGGGGCTGGCTGCATATCGACCCGGACAGCCTGACCACCGCCAGCGGCGATGCCGTCGAAGCGGAAAGCGCGCTGCTGCAGCTGGCGACGGTGCTGGAGATGAGCGACGCGCAAACGGCAGAGCACATGGAGGACCTCTACGCCACGCTGCGCGGCGACATGCAGCTGCTGCAGGCGCGTGACGCGCTGGATGCGGACGCGCTGATCCACCTCGATCCGGACGAATTACAGTGTCTGATGCGCGGTCACCCGAAGTTTATTTTCAACAAAGGTCGCCGCGGCTGGGGGCTGGACGCGCTGCGCCAGTACGCACCGGAGTACCGCGGACGTTTTCGTCTGCACTGGATTGCCGTTCAGCGAGAGCATCTGATCTGGAGCAGCGACGCCGATTGCGATATCAGCGCCCTGCTGGCGAGCGCCATGGACAACGCCGAGCGCGCCCGCTTTGACGCCCGCTGGCAGGCGCTGGGCCTCGACGAGAGCTGGCTGCCGGTGCCGCTGCACCCGTGGCAGTGGCAGCAGAAGATTGCCATTCATTTCCTGCCGCAGCTGGCACGCGGTGAGATGGTTGAGCTGGGCGAGTTTGGCGATGAGTACCTGGCGCAGCAGTCCCTGCGCACGCTCACCAACGCCAGCCGTCGCGCGCCGTTTGACATCAAGCTTCCGCTGACGATCTACAACACCTCCTGCTATCGCGGTATTCCGGGCAAATACATTGCCGCCGGGCCGCTGGCCTCGCGCTGGTTGCAGCAGCAGTTTGTCGCCGACGCTACGCTTGCCCGCTCTGGCGCACAGGTACTGGGTGAGCCCGCTGCTGGATACCTGTCGCACCTGGGCTATGCGGCGCTGCCGAAAGCGCCGTACCGCTATCAGGAGATGCTGGGGGTGATCTGGCGCGAGAACCCGTCCTGCTATCTGCAGGATGGCGAACAGGCGGTGCTGCTGGCGGCGCTGATGGAAACCGACAACGCCGGACGCCCGCTGATTGACGCGTGGATCAGCCGTTCCGGGCTAAGCGCCGACGCGTGGCTGGAAAAGCTGTTTGAGGCAACGGTGATCCCGTTCTATCACCTGCTCTGCCGCTACGGCGTGGCGCTGATTGCCCACGGCCAGAACGTGACGCTGGTGATGAAAGACTCTATCCCGCAGCGCATCCTGCTGAAGGATTTCCAGGGCGATATGCGCCTGGTGGACGAGGATTTCCCGCAGGCGCAGAGCCTGCCGGAGCAGGTAAAAGCGGTGACGGCGCGCCTGAGCGCGGATTACATCATCCACGACCTGCAAACCGGCAACTTTGTGACGGTGCTGCGCTTTATTTCACGCCTCACGCTGCAAAGCGGCGTCAGCGAAACGCGTTTCTATCAGATCCTCGCCGGGGTGCTGCACCGCTACATGGCCGCGCATCCGGAGCTTGCGGAGCGCTTTGCGAAATTCGATCTGTTTAAGCCGCAAATTATTCGCGTGATCCTCAACCCGGTCAAACTGACCTTCTCCGAACACGACGGCGGCAGCCGCATGCTGCCGAACTACGTCACCGACCTTGATAACCCTCTTTTTCTGGCCTCCCGGGAGTCCGCGCAATGAAAACCTATGATTTCATCGGCATTGGTATCGGCCCGTTTAACCTTAGCATCGCCGCCCTCGCAGAAGGGCTGGACGGCTTTAGCTCGCTGTTTCTTGAGCGCAAACCGCACTTTTCCTGGCACCCGGGGATGATGGTGCCGGACTGCCACATGCAAACCAGCTTCCTGAAGGATCTGGTCAGCGCCGTGGAGCCGACCAACCGCCACAGCTTCCTGAACTACCTGGTGCAGCGTAAAAAATTCTACCGCTTCCTGACCACCGAGCAGCGCACCGTTTCACGGGAGGAGTTTGCCGACTACCTGTGCTGGGCGGCGGACAACCTCACCAACCTCGCCTTCAGCCAGCAGGTACAACAGGTGAGCTTTGATGAGAAAAGCGGCCTGTTTGAGGTAGTAACCCAACGCGATCGCTTCCTGGCGCGCCACGTCTGCGTGGGGATCGGTAAGCAGATCAACCTGCCGGACTGCGTCACGGCGCAGGACGATAGCTGCTTCCACGCCAGCGAGATGATGCTGCGCGCGCCGGATCTCGCGGGCAAGCGCGTTACCGTCGTCGGCGGCGGCCAGAGCGGCGCCGACCTGTTCCTGAATATTTTCCGTGGCGAATGGGGCCAGCCGCTGAGCCTGAACTGGGTCTCGCGCCGCAACAACTACAACGCGCTGGATGAAGCCGCCTTTGCTAACGAGTATTTCACGCCGGAGTACGTGGACAGCTTCTCCACGCTCGGTGAAGAGGCGCGTCGTCAGATGCTGCACGAGCAGAAGATGACCTCCGACGGCATCACCACCGAGTCCCTGCTGGCGATTTACCGCGCCATGTACCACCGCTTTGAAGTGCTGCGCGAAAAACCCTGGGCGCACCTGATGCCGTCCCGCTCGGTGACGGCCCTGACGCGCCTGGAAAACGGACAGCGTCTGAGCATACAGCATCACCTCGACGGCGGCCGCGAGCAGCTGGAGAGTGACGTTGTGATCTTCGCCACCGGCTATCGCGCCGTGCAGCCCGCGTTCCTGGCGCCGCTGTCTCACCGCCTGCATCTGGATACGGACGAAGCCTTCTGCATCAACAACGATTTCACCCTCGAATGGGACGGCCCGCAGAGCAACCGCCTGTTTGCCGTGAATGCCGGGATGCACCGTCTCGGCATTGCCGAACCCCAGCTCAGCCTGATGGCCTGGCGCGCGGCGCGAATTCTGAATCGCGCGCACGCCGACGAGCCGTTTGAGCTGGCTACCACCCCTGGCGTTATCCACTGGCGAAGCACCACCAGCCCGGAGAACAGCCAGGTTTTTAAATCATTAGCAAAAACCACCGAGTACTGACACACACAATCAGGGTCAACATAACAATGAAACGTTCTCATCTTTGGGTTTTAAATCCTTGCTTGCTTGCAATGCTTTCTACCTCTGCGTGGGCGGAAGAACAAAAGGAAGAAAATATCGTGGTCTCCGCCAGCCGCGCGCACCGCAGCGTGGCGGAGATGGCGCAGACCACCTGGGTCATCGAGCGGGCTGAAATTGAGCAGCAGGTTCAGGGCGGGAAAGAGATTAAAGAAGTGCTGGCGCAGCTGATTCCGGGCATGGACGTCAGCAGCCAGGGACGTACCAACTACGGCATGAACCTGCGCGGCCGCTCCATGATGGTGATGGTGGACGGCGTGCGCCTGAACTCGTCCCGCAGCGACAGCCGCCAGCTCGACTCTATCGATCCGTTCAACATTGACCGTATCGAGGTTATCTCCGGCGCCACGTCACTCTACGGCGGCGGCAGTACCGGCGGTCTGGTGAACATCGTCACCAAAAAAGGCCAGCCTGAGACCGAAGTCGAGTTCCAGACCGGGGCTAAAAGCGGGTTCAACAGCCACAACGACCACGATGAGAACGTGTCGGCAGCGGTCAGCGGCGGCAACGATAACGCGTCCGGTCGTCTGTCGGTGTCGTATCAGCGCTACGGCGGCTGGTATGACGGCAACGGCGACGAGGTGATCATTGATAACACCCAGACCGGCTTACAGTATTCTGACCGTATCGACGTGATGGGCACAGGCACCCTCAATATTGACGATCATCAACAGCTGCAGCTGACGACCCAGTACTACAAGAGCGAGTCCGACGGCAAGCATGGGCTGTATCTCGGAAAGAACTTCTCGGCGGTAACGGGGGATGCGACCGCCTACAACAAAGGTAACCTCGATTCTGACCGCGTGCCGGGT
Source organism: Enterobacter cloacae complex sp. IR5422 (assembly GCF_049238165.1). Lineage (NCBI taxonomy): Bacteria > Pseudomonadati > Pseudomonadota > Gammaproteobacteria > Enterobacterales > Enterobacteriaceae > Enterobacter > Enterobacter cloacae complex sp. IR5422. Next base: position 20,319 of record NZ_JBMKHT010000042.1, read on the forward strand.
ACCGAGCGCCATCTGATCAACCTGCAGTACTCCAATACCGACTTCTGGGGCCAGGATCTGGTCGCGCAGATTTACTATCGCGACGAGAGCCTGACCTACTATCCGTTCCCGACCCTGACCAAAGGTGTGGTCACCAGCATCGGCGCGTCGCAGCAGAAAACCGATTTCTACGGCGGCAAGCTGACGCTGAACAGCAAGCCGGTGGACGATTTGACGCTGACCTGGGGTATGGATGCCGACCACGAAACCTTCGATGCCAACCAGCAGTTCTTCAACCTGAAAAAAGCTGCGGCGAGCGGCGGCATGGAGCTGGATAACGCCTACAACGTGGGCCGCTACCCGGGCTACAGCATCACCAACCTCGCCCCGTTCCTGCAGGCCAGCTATGACATTGACGCCATCACCCTGAGCGGCGGCGTGCGCTACCAGTATACCGAGAACAAGGTGGACGATTTTGTCGGTTACACCCAGCAGCAGGCCATCGCTACCGGGAAAGCCACCTCCGCCGACGCGGTGCCGGGTGGGAAAACCGATTACAACAACTTCCTGTTTAACGCCGGGATCCTCGGTCGCCTGACCGAACAGCAGCAGGTGTGGTTTAACTTCTCCCAGGGCTTCGAAATCCCGGACCTGGCGAAGTACTACGGCTCCGGGACCTATCAGCTCAGCAACGGTCACTATCGCCTGCTGAACAGCGTCAACGTCAACGACTCGAAGCTGGACGGTATCAAGGTCAACGCTTATGAGCTGGGCTGGCGCTACACCGGGGATAACCTGCGCACCCAGGTTGCGGCGTATTACTCGCTCTCGGATAAAACCATCACCATCAACAAGACGGACATGACCATTAACCTGGAAGACGACAAGCGTCGTATCTACGGGGTGGAAGGTCAGGTGGACTACTTCTTCACCGACAGCGACTGGAGCACGGGCGCGAACTTTAACGCCATTAAGTCGGAAACTCGCGAAAACGGGAAATGGGAGAAGCTGACGGTAGACAGCGCCAGCCCGTCGAAAGCCAGCGCGTGGGTCAACTGGGCGCCGGGCGACTGGACCCTGCGCGTGCAGAGCACGCAGACCTTTGACGTCTCTGACGCCGACGGCAAGAAGATCGATGGCTATAACACGGTCGACTTCCTGGGCAGCTACGCCCTGCCGGTGGGTAAAGTCAGCTTCAGCGTGGAGAACCTGCTGGACAAAGACTACACCACCGCCTGGGGCCAGCGCGCGCCGGGGCTGTATAGCCCAACCTACGGTGCACCGGGTCTGTATACCTATAAAGGCCGTGGGCGGACGTTTGGTCTGAACTACTCCGTTCTGTTCTAATCCTGAGCGCCGCCTGCGGGCGGCGCATTTTGCTGTGTAATTTCGAAGCAAATTTACTATAAAATCAGCGATTTGCTGAAATTGTCGGCAAACGAACAAAAAGCGCGATTTCACCCTTTGACAAGGCGAACTGAGGTCGCTACTATGCGCCTCGTTCACACGATTCCTCTGTAGTTCAGTCGGTAGAACGGCGGACTGTTAATCCGTATGTCACTGGTTCGAGTCCAGTCAGAGGAGCCAAATTTGAAAAGCCTGCTTTTGAAGCAGGCTTTTTGCTTTTCTGCGTCGGGTAAAATTGTCGGGTGGCGGCTTCGCCTTACCCGACCTACGGGACTGCATCTCTGAAGTTAACTCTGAATCGCATCCAGCCTGGCAATCACCTTAATCTCAAACTTAAATCCGTACAGCCACGTCACGCCGATCCCGGTCAAGGTAGGATAAGGCGCGTCCCCCCAATATTCTGGCAGGATACTCCAGATAGCGTCGAGGTTTGACTCGGGATCGACGACAAAGAGGGTCACGTCAACCACGTCAGCGAACGTGCAGCCCGCAGCCGCGAGGACAGCATTAAGATTATCGAAGGCCAGCCTGACCTGCGCTTTCAGATCGGGTTCAGGCGAACCATCCTCGCGACTACCCACCTGCCCCGAAACGAACAAGAAACCGTTGGATTTGATGGCCGGTGAATAGCGATTACGCTCATAGAGCGCCTGCCGACCGGAGGGGAAAACTGCTTCGCGTGCTGTCATGTTTGTACCTTTGCAATAGGGCAAAATCAGCCCGTTGAACATAAAGACACTTTACAGGTGCAGGTTCGGGCGGATAAACAAGCGACTTTGTCCATCATTGTTTGTAATATCCAAACAATCGGTGAAAAGAGAGGATAAGGGATGGATCGTTTCGACGCGATGCGGGCCTTTGCTCGCGTGGTTGAGGCAGGTAGTTTCACAAAGGCTGCCCAAACGCTTCATATGAGCAAAACCACGGTGACGCAGCTCATTCAGCAGCTGGAAGCGCGCCTGCGCGTCAAATTGCTCCATCGCACCACCCGCAGGCTCGGTGTGACCCCCGATGGCGCGGTCTACTACGAACGCGTCATCCGCCTGCTGGCGGACATGGAAGATGCTGAAAACAGCCTGTCCAGCGCGACGATGACGCCCAGGGGACGACTACGGGTAGACGTGCCCAGTCCGCTGGCCCGCCTCATCCTGGTGCCGGCGCTACCGGCTTTCCATGCACGCTACCCGGATATCCAGTTCGATATGGGCGTGAGCGACCGGGTGGTGGATCTGATCGGCGACAACGTGGATTGCGTCCTGCGCGGTGGCGAAATCAACGACCAGTCCCTGATCGCACGCCACGTCGGCGATTTGCACATCGGCGTTTACGTCGCACCGAGCTATGTGGAACGCCTCGGCGCCCCTGCGCACCCGCGAGAGCTGGAAAACACCGACCATCGCATTGTAGGGTTCTTGTCCTCGCGCACCGGTAAGATTGATCCTCTGGTACTGCGCAGTGAGAGTGAACATATTGAAATCACGGGCAGCTATGTCCTTGCCGTGGATGATGGCAATGCTTACCTCGAAGCTGGGTTAGCCGGGTTAGGCGTGATTGCGCTGCCGGTCTATATGGCAGAAGCGCATCAGGCTTGTGGTTCCTTGATTCGGCTGTTCGAACATTGGCGTATTAAGCCAATGCCCCTGTACCTGGCATTTCCGCCTAACCGCCACGTCAACGCCAGACTGCGCGTTTTTATTGATTGGATTGTTGAGTTGATGCAGCAGCATGTCCCTAATTCCAATAATAAGTCACTCCCTCCCAGACCCTGATTCGCTCATTAGGGTTAGTTACTTTCCACAGCACTCACCGCTCGCCGCCAGGCACGATCTCTTTCTCAAGACCCGCATTCATGCACCACGTTTTCCACGACCCCATGGAAAAAAAAGATGACTTTTTGCAATGTCAGACGGCGTAGCGGGCAGCACGCCGTCGTTATAGCCCGGTGCGGCCACCACAATGAGCTCATCGGAAAAAAGATAATGACTTTCGCTCCCTTCCCAGTTTCCCTGCCCCATCCGTATCGCGATATCTATCCCTTCCTGCTGCAGGCTGGTGACCGTCAGACTGGCCTGGTTCCGCAGGGTAATAAGCGGATACTTCGCCCGAAAACGAGCCAGACGCGGTAATAACCAGTGGCATCCAAATGACGGCACCATCGCCAGCGTCAGCTCCTGCTTTCTCGGCTTCACCTGCACGAGCCGGGTGGCATCCGCGATGTGGTTCAACGCTTCGCGTACCTGTAAGGCATAGAGCCGCCCTTCTTCATTGATCTGCACTCCTCGCCCCTGACGGATAAACAGCTTTACGCCCACCATCTCCTCCAGCGTTTTGATCTGCTGGCTGATAGCGGAATGGGTAACGTGGAGTTCTTTCGCCGCCAGCGTCACGCTGCCAAGACGGGCGACGGCTTCAAAGCTTCGCAAACTGGCAATGGGTGGAAAATCCGACATGAAAGCACTTCCTTATCTGCGCTGGATATACAGTGGCAACCTGACCATATGTCAGTAATACTAACCCTTACGGTAAGATACTGAAGATATTCGCCATGCAAATTGTATTGTAATGTCGGGTCATCCTTTTCAATGACGCGTTCTTTCACACAGACAGGAAAACGGGAAAGATGATTAAGCTTGTTGGCATGATGGATTCACCTTATGTACGGCGCGTGGCGATCTCCCTTGAGCTTTATGGGGTTGAGTTTGAAAGCCAGCCGCTGTCAGTCTTTAGCACCTTCGACGCATTCTCCCGGATCAACCCCGCGGTAAAAGCCCCGACGCTGGTTCTGGATAACGGAATACGTCTGATGGATTCCTCGCTGATTCTGAATTATTTTGAGGCTCAGGCCGACCCCGAGCGGAGACTCCTGCCCGTCGCGCCGGATGCGCAGGCAAACGATCTTCAGACGCTGGGCTTTATTCTCGCCGCCGCTGAAAAAGCGGTGCAAAATGTGTATGAACACAACCTGCGCCCGGTGGAAAAGCAGCACGTTTCATGGGTCGAACGCATTACAATCCAGCTGCTGGCGGCCTGCAGGGAATGGAATACCTTACTGGAGGGGCGTCCCGCCACCGCCGTTCCCGATCAGGTTGCCGTCACGAGCACGGTTGTCTGGACTTTTATTCAGTCGATGATCCCGCAGATCGTTAACGCAGCGGATTTTAGAACGATTCAGGCGTTTGGCGAATCATTCGAATCGCAGTCAGCCTTCAAAAAATATCCGTTCAATTAAATGCAGAGCCCGGTAAGCACAGCACCACCGGGCAAACCCGCACCTAAATCTGATAATCAATCGCCACTTCTTCCGGCTCCATCACCTGGCGTTTAATCTCATCGACGGACAGCCCGGCGTTGCAGAGCTCGATAAAGCGCCACACATAGTTACGCTGCAGCTGCCCGCGCTTCAGGCCAAGCCATACGGTGTTGGCGTCAAACAGATGACGCGTGTCAAGACGCACCAGGTTCCCGTCCTCGCGTTCTCCGCTGGACTGTTCCGCCACCAGGCCAATACCCAGACCCAGCTCGACGTAGGTTTTGATCACGTCAGAGTCCTGCGCGCTCAGCACGATGTCGGGCGTTAACCCTTTACGATTGAAGGCCTCGTCTATGCGCGAACGTCCCGTGATCCCCTGGCGATAAGTAATGAGCGGCCATTTCGCAACGTCTTCCAGCGTCAGGGGAGAGACCTGATTCAGCGGATGATCGACCGGGAGCAGTAAGCTGTGATACCAGCGGAACCACGGGAACGCCACCAGCAGCGGGTCGTTGCTCAGGCGTTCGCTGGCGATACCGATATCCGCCCCACCGTTTTGCAGCAGCACTTCAATTTCCTGCGGCGTGCCCTGAATAAGCTCCAGACGCACCTCCGGAAAAAGTTCGCGGAACGCTTTAATCACCGGCGGCAGGCTGTAGCGCGCCTGGGTGTGGGTGGTGGCAATGGTAAGCACGCCCGAGGCGTCATTGGTGAAGAGATCCGCCAGGCGACGCACGTTGCTGGCCTCGTTGAGGATCCGCTCAGCGATGGTGAGCAATGCTTTACCCGGCTCCGTCATGCCGAGCAGCCGCTTGCCGCGACGGATAAAGATCTCTATGCCCAGCTCCTCTTCCAGCTCGCGGATATGGCGGCTGACGCCGGACTGAGAGGTATAAAGCATATTGGCGACCTCGGTCAGGTTGTAGTCCCGCCTGGCCGCCTCACGGATAATTTTAAGCTGCTGGAAATTCACGATTCACTCCGGCACATCTGACATAGCTCTATTGTTAGAGTCAGCTGCGTTGCAGAACAAATAATAAAAACCAGCATCTTATGCTTTTATGGAATATCAGCTCACGAGCTGGAGTTCACGGTTCTCAAGCGATGGCTTGCTGACCAGCGACATCAGAATCTCTTTTACCGCCTGCGCCTGTGGCGACAGCGAACCGCGTGCGGACATATTCAGCGACAGCGGCAGGCTCATGGAAGGCGTGGTGATCCGCGCCATCCAGCCGTTTGCCGCGCTGCACAGCGAACGCGCGGCGGATTCGGGCAGTACGGTGACGCCCATTCCGCTGGCAATGGCCGCGGTCAGCGTGGAAATCGAGTCAATTTCGCCGATGATTTTGGCCGTCAGGCGGCGCAGGGAAAACGCTTCGTCCACGCGCACGCGCACGGCGCTGTAGTCGCGCGGCAGATAGAGGTTCATCTCTGCCACGGCGGTAAGGTCTACGCTCTGGCCCGGACAGTCGCGGGTGCCCACAAGGTAGAGATCTTCCTTCAGCAACGGCTGGCTGGTGATCCCGGCCACCGGGGAGCGATCGTAAAGCACCGCCATGTCCAGCTGGCCGTTCAGCAGCTTGTCATTCAGTACGGACCCGCTGTTTTCGTGCAGGTACACCAGCACTTCAGGCAGCTCAGCGCGAACGGCCTGCAGCAGCGGCATGGTAATAGAGGACGCGGCCGTTCCCGGCGCCAGGCCAATAGAAACGTGTCCGCTCAGGGTCTGGCCCACGTTATTCACCGCCAGCTGCGCCTGCTCGCACTGGCGCAGAATCGTGCGCGCATGGGTATAGAGAATTTTTCCGGCTTCCGTTGGCGTGACGCCGCGTTTGGTACGGATCAACAGCTGCTGATCCATCTCGCCTTCCAGAGTAGCCACCTGCTGGCTCAGCGCAGGCTGCGCGATATGCAGCACTTCTGCTGCTTGAGTCAGGCTGCCGATATCGACGATTTTTACGAAGTATTTCAGTCGTCTTAAGTTCATTTTGCCCCCTGTTCGAAATGCTGTGCCGGAACCGGCTGTCGTTGTTGAACAGGTTTTGCAATATGAATGCCACTTTTACCAGGCGGTCTGAATCGGGCGCTAAGCGCCTGAAAATAAGGAAACCTAATCATGGAGGGGGGTTTTATTACCGAAACAGCAGTTTATGATCTGCCCCATTAGAGGTATATCCGCACCAAAGCGGTGCATTCCGCTGTCAAAAACAGCACTTTGCCGATTTTGTCAGCAAACGATCAAAAGGCGGCGATCCACCCTTTGACAAGGTGAACGCAGGTCGATAATATGCGCCCCGTTCACACGATTCCTCTGTAGTTCAGTCGGTAGAACGGCGGACTGTTAATCCGTATGTCACTGGTTCGAGTCCAGTCAGAGGAGCCAAATTTGAAAAGCCTGCTTTTAAAGCAGGCTTTTTGCTTTTCTGCGTCGGGTAAAATTGTCGGGTGGCGGCTGCGCCTTACCCGACCGACAAAAACCTCGAATCGTAGGCCGGGTAAGGCAACGCCGCCACCCGGCGAAAATGTCCTCAATTGCCGAGCTTCACCGGCATCCCTGACCGCCGTTCCAGCTCAGCGCCCGCCCCCTCGTTTATCAACTGTGTCTGCTGTGCGGCGGAGATGGGCAGCGGCACTTTCCGGGTCGATTCAAATTCCGCACGGTTACGTGACAACGGCTCATGCACTTCCACCCAGCGGCTGCCATCCGGTTCCGTGGTGACTTTAACGGGCCGATCGATAAGCTGTACGCGGGTGCCGACGGGAACATTATCGAAAAGGTATTTGATGTCGTTATTCCGCAGACGAATACAGCCCTGGCTCACCCGCAGCCCAATGCCGAAATTGGAGTTTGTGCCGTGTATGGCATACAGCCTGCCGATATAGATCGCATACAGCCCCATCGGGTTATCCGGCCCGGCGGGCACGAAGGCAGGCAGCGTTTTTCCCTCTGCCGCATAGGCACGGCGCGTATTGGGCGTCGGAGACCAGGTAGGTCCCACCTGCTTACGTTCAACCGCCGTTACCCAGTTACGCGGGGTTTCGCGCCCGGCCTGACCGATGCCGATGGGCAGCACTTCAACGGTATTGCTGCCCGGCGGGTAATAGTAGAGACGCATTTCCGCCACGTTAACGACAATCCCCTCGCGAACGGTGTCGGGCAAAATCAGCTGCTGGGGAATGACCAGCCGGGTGCCGGATTTGGGCAAAAAAGGATCCACGCCCGGGTTCGCTTCCAGCATATTGCTCAACCCCTGCCCGTACTGCGCGGCAAACGCCTCAAGCGGTAACGTATTATGATCCGGCACGGTAATGACCTGCGAGCTCCCCACCAGGCGACTGCCCGTCGGCGGTAAAGGATAGCTCACCGCCTGCACGCTCTGGCTGATGAGTAACGCAGCAAGACAGCCCAACGCCTTTTTACGACACATATTCCCTTCCTCAGTCGCTTCGCTCTTTAGTAAGCATAGCGTAGCCGTTTTGCATTACCCATCAGGAAATAAAATCAGTTTGCACAGGCCCCCTGTCGCGGTAGTCTCATAGGTTCCGTTTATATGACGGCCGCTATGTGAGTGACCTTTTCTTATACCAATAATTAAAAATCAGTGCAGACAGGACAACTATGGACTCCACTCTCACCTCCACACATCCTAACGAGGAGACACCTTCGCTCAATCGTGCCCGCCGCGCCGCACTCGGCAGCTTCGCGGGTGCCGTCGTCGACTGGTATGATTTTCTGCTCTACGGCATTACCGCCGCGCTGGTGTTTAACCGCGAGTTTTTTCCGCAGGTCAGCCCCGCGATGGGCACCCTCGCCGCGTTTGCCACCTTCGGCGTCGGTTTTCTGTTTCGCCCGCTGGGCGGGGTGATCTTCGGCCACTTTGGCGACCGCCTCGGCCGCAAGCGCATGCTGATGCTTACCGTCTGGATGATGGGGATCGCCACGGCGCTGATTGGCATTCTCCCGTCGTTTTCCGCGATTGGCTGGTGGGCACCGGCATTGCTGGTGACATTACGGGCGATTCAGGGCTTCGCCGTGGGCGGTGAATGGGGCGGCGCGGCGCTGCTATCCGTTGAGAGCGCGCCCAAAAATAAGAAAGCGTTTTACAGCAGCGGCGTGCAGGTCGGATACGGCGTGGGTCTGCTCCTTTCTACCGGGCTGGTCTCCTTGATCAGCCAGCTCACCACCGACGAGCAGTTCCTGAGCTGGGGCTGGCGCATTCCGTTCATCTTCAGCATCGTGCTGGTCATCGCCGCGCTGTGGATCCGTAACGGCATGGAGGAGTCGGCAGAGTTCGAAAAGCAGCAGGAAAAACCGGCCGTCAAAAAAAGGCTGCCGGTCATGGAGGCACTCGTCCGGCATCCTGGCGCTTTTCTGAAAATTATTGCCCTGCGCCTGTGTGAACTGCTGACGATGTATATCGTCACGGCGTTTGCCCTGAACTACTCGACGCAGAACCTCGGCCTGCCGCGTGAACTGTTCCTGAATATCGGCCTGGTGGTTGGCGGGATCAGCTGCCTGACCATCCCCTGCTTCGCCTGGCTGGCGGACCGCTTTGGCCGCCGTCGCATCTATATCACCGGGGCGCTGGTGGGCACCCTCAGCGCCTGGCCATTCTTTATGGCGCTGGAGGCACAGTCGATCTTCTGGATTGTCTTCTTCGCCATCATGCTCGCCAACGTCGCTCACGACATGGTGGTCTGCGTCCAGCAGCCGATGTTTACCGAACTGTTCGGCGCCAGCTACCGCTACAGCGGCGCGGGCGTGGGTTACCAGGTTGCAAGCGTGGTCGGCGGCGGGTTTACGCCATTTATTGCCGCCGCGCTGGTGACCTTCTCCGGCGGAAACTGGCACAGCGTGGCGATTTATCTGCTGGCCGGTTGCCTGCTCTCTGCTGCGACGGCGCTGGTGATGAAAGAGCCCCGCCACACCTGATCGCCCTTTTGTTTCACAGGCGTGTGACATACTATCGGGTAGAGTCGCACACCTGTGGAACAAGGAGACAGAGATGAATAATAAGGGCTCCAGCCTGACCCCGGCTCAGGCGCTGGAAAAACTCGACGCGCTGTATGAACAGTCCGTCAATGCGCTGCGCAGCGCCATCAGCGAATATATCGAAACAGGGAAACTTCCCGACCAAAAGGCCAGAAACGAGGGCCTTTTTGTTTATCCATCGCTCTCTGTGACCTGGGACGGCAGCGCCAGCACGACGCCAAAAACCCGCGCCTACGCCCGTTTTACCCACTCCGGCTGCTACAGCACCACCGTCACCCGCCCGGCCCTGTTCCGCCCGTATCTTGAAGAACAACTTACGCTGTTGTACCAGGATTACGGCGCGCACATTGCCGTTGAGCCCTCGCAGCATGAGATCCCCTATCCGTACGTAATTGACGGTTCGGCGTTAACCCTTGACCGCTCCATGAGCGCGGGGCTGACCCGCCACTTCCCGACGACGGAACTGTCGCAGATTGGCGATGAGACCGCCGACGGGATTTATCACCCGGCAGAATTTTCTCCTCTGTCGCACTTTGACGCCCGCCGGGTCGATTTCTCCCTGGCGCGCCTGCGCCACTACACCGGTACGCCCGCTGAACATTTTCAGCCGTTCGTGCTCTTTACCAACTACACCCGCTACGTCGACGAGTTTGTCCGCTGGGGCTGCAGCCAGATCCTCGACCCGGAAAGCCCGTATATTGCCCTCTCCTGCGCGGGCGGGATCTGGATCACCGCAGAGACCGAAGCCCCCGAGCAGGCCATCTCCGATCTGGCATGGAAAAAGCATCAGATGCCGGCCTGGCACCTGATCACCGCCGACGGTCAGGGCATTACGTTGATTAACATTGGCGTCGGCCCGTCGAACGCCAAAACCATCTGCGACCATCTGGCGGTACTGCGCCCTGATGTGTGGCTGATGATTGGTCACTGCGGCGGCCTGCGTGAAAGCCAGCTGATTGGCGACTACGTGCTCGCCCACGCCTATCTGCGCGATGACCATGTACTTGATGCGGTGCTGCCGCCGGATATCCCGATCCCGAGCATCGCCGAAGTGCAGCGCGCGCTGTATGACGCGACCAAAGAGGTCAGCGGCATGCCGGGTGAAGAAGTTAAGCAGCGCCTGCGCACCGGTACGGTCGTCACGACGGATGACCGCAACTGGGAGCTGCGTTACTCAGCCTCCGCGCTGCGGTTCAACCTGAGCCGCGCGGTGGCCATTGATATGGAGAGCGCCACCATCGCCGCACAGGGCTATCGCTTCCGCGTCCCGTACGGCACGCTGCTGTGCGTCTCCGATAAGCCGCTGCACGGCGAAATTAAGCTGCCGGGCCAGGCCAACCGTTTCTATGAAGGGGCTATCTCAGAGCATCTGCAAATTGGCATTCGCGCCATCGACCTGCTTCGGGCGGAAGGTGACAGACTGCATTCCCGCAAGCTGCGCACCTTCAACGAGCCGCCGTTCCGCTAATAACGATAAGGAATAACCATGTCCAGCACATCTCCGCTCTCTGCCCTGCGCCACTGGCTTGAGGCCAGCCATCTCGACGGGATGATCGTCCCGCGTGCGGATGCGTGGCAGAGCGAATACTGCGCGCCCTGTGACGAAAAGCTGGCCTGGCTGACGGGCTTTGACGGTTCTGCCGGCGTCGCGCTGGTACTGAAGGATAAAGCGCTGCTGTTCGTCGACGGGCGCTATCAGGTGCAGGCCCGCGTTCAGGTGAATCTGGACGAGATTGAAATTCACCACCTGCACAACGAGCCGCTGGCTGAATGGCTGACAGAAAACGTGGAGGCAGGCACGCGCATCGGTTTTGACGCACTGCTGATGACCAATACGGCGTTTGAGCAACTGTCCGCCACGCCGTGCAGGCTGGTACCGCTGAAGGTTTCGCCGTTTGACGCCTTATGGACCGATCGCCCTGCCGCACCGGCGGGGCTTATTCGTGAAATGCCGGTTGAAGTAAGCGGTGAAAGCAGCCAGGACAAACGTCAGCGCGTCGCTGCCGTGCTGGCCGCGAACAATGCTGATTATCTGGCCGTTACGCTGCCGGATAACATTGCATGGCTGCTCAACGTAAGGGGCTCAGATATCCCAACCAGTCCGGTACCGCTCTCATTTGCCCTGCTGAGTCGTGACGGCCACGTTGAGTGGTTTGTAAACGACAACAAGCTCGGCGCCCTGCCTGAAGAGGTGCGCAATGCGTTTACGATTGCGCCGCAGGACGCCTTTATCGAACGCTGTCAGCAGATTGCTGCAGGCAAACGGGTGATGGTTGATGCCGATTCCGCTCCGGTCGCCCTGCGCTTTGCCATTGAACCACGGGGAGAGATTGTCTGGCGAACCGATCCCATCACCCTGATGAAGGCCACCAAAAACCCGATCGAGCTGGCTGGGTATCGCGCGTGCCATCACCAGGACGGTGCCGCCTGGGTCAACTTCCTGGCCTGGCTGAGCCGCGAAGTGCCGCTGCGCGAGGCGGCAGGAAATCCGCTCACCGAGCTGGAAGTGCAGGCGCAGCAGCTCGCGTTCCGTAAACAGCAGCCCGGGTTTATCGAGCAAAGCTTTGCGACCATCTCCGCCTCTTCGAGCAATGCGGCGATGTGCCACTATCATTCGAGCGAGGCCAGCAACAAGCCCATCGGCCATGATCATTTTTACCTAAACGATTCCGGCGGTCAGTACGTGAATGGCACCACCGACGCCACGCGCACGCTGGCATGGGGTAAGGTCGACCCGCAGCAGCGCCTGCACTACACCGCCGTGCTGAGAGGCTTCCTGTCGCTGATTACCCTGCAGTTCCCCTCTGGCACTCAGGGGCATCAGCTGGATGCCTTCGCGCGTCGTCCGCTGTGGGAGATGGGGCTGGATTACGATCACGGCACAGGGCATGGCGTGGGGCATCAGCTTCTGATCCATGAGAACCCACATCGCATCGCCAAAAAGGTCAACCCGTGGCCGCTGGTGGCGGGCAATATCATGACGATTGAACCTGGCTACTATCTGGGCGATAGCCACGGAATTCGCATTGAAAACCAGGTGGAGATTGTGGAGAGCCGTCCGGGATTCTGTAAATTTGCCTCGCTGACGCTGATCCCGATTGATTTAAGCCAGGTCGAGCTGGATCTGTTGAGCGAACAGGAAAAAGCGTGGCTGGATGCGTATCACCAGCAGGTGCGTGAGGCGCTGTCACCACTGGTGAACAGCGATGCGCGTTCGTGGCTGGAAGAGGCGACGGCACCGGTTCGTGTGAACGGATAGTGCGGCTTTTGCCGGGTGGCGGCTTCGCCTTACCCGGCCTACGATTAGAGGTTTTTGTCGGTCGGGTAAGGCG
>NZ_JBMKHT010000043.1:0-32613 GCF_049238165.1 Enterobacter cloacae complex sp. IR5422
TCTGGCGGCGTTTACTGGAAAACTCACTGTCGGCAAAAGTCAGTTGCTGGCTCATCCGGTTACTCATTCTGGGTTCAGGTTACAACACGATGATCTCACATCTCGGACTTATTCGCACCTTCCTTAACGGAAGCAGCACAGGAGATTGAAACGCGCTGGCGCTTCGATCTGGGTAATGGCTTCGCCGTTGCGCCTGGCATGGTGACGGTTTTCACCGCCAGCAATACCCATTACCGCCCTTTTATTCAGGGCTGGAAAGCGTTCGATAACGGTCTGAACCTCTCCGCCCGTTACCGTTATAACACCGTTAATGACGCACACAGCGACAAAGAAGTAGACGGCAGCGGCTACACCCGCCGCCAGTCACACCAGTTCGACATTTGGTTCGCGTATAACATTGGCAAATTCGGTATGTCCTACAACCCGCGCTTCCGCTGGCAGGATGATGTCGATCAGGGAACCGGGGATGACACCTACTGGGAGCATACCGTTGCGTTCAACTACAAGCTCGACGATGGCTGGACGCCTTACGTCGAGCTGGTTTCACTGGATAAAACCTACATCACTGCCGATGGCAGTCATGAAAATGATTATGCCGTACGTCTGGGGATAGTGAAGCAACTCTGACGGTCTGACTACACCGTATCGTGCTGCAGCAGCCTGCAGCCGATACGGTCCACGGCGCTTAACAGTTCAAGCTGCCCTTCCCGCTGATACAGCGATACCGCGTTAATGTCGATCGGTAACGGCCAGCATAGCGATGAGATCGCCGCCAGTGTCGATCCCTCGCGGGTAATCGCAATAATCTTTAACCCTTTGCGCAACGCGTTACGCGCCATTTCAATCAGCGACTGCGTCTCCCCGGATTTACTGATCAGCACCAGCGTCCCCTTCGATACCCGTGTCAGTTGGTGCATATCATTCAAAATAAGGTGCGGCAGGCTCGCCAGCGATAAAAAGCGCGACAGGTAATTGAGGCTGGTGAGCGAGGCTCCCCGTGCGTACAGATAGATATGGCTGGAATGGGTAAGCAACCCGGACACCTCCGCCACAATATCGTCCGCCTGCGGCCCTACGTCAGGCTCTACGGGTGCGGGTGTAAAATGATCGCGCAAAAAACGATACCGAAGCTCGGTATAACTTTTATAGCCCATTTTTTTACACACACGATTAACGGAAGTTGTCGTCGTAAAGGTATCACGGGCAATCTCTTTTGCCGATATATTAGAAATATTACATGCGTGATGCTGAATGTATTCAAATATCAAACGTTCACTTCCCTGGAATGAATTCATAAATTACGCCCTGTTTAATCCCGGCATGATATTAACACAACGGGAAAATAGTCTCTGGAAGACGCTTCACACATTGCATTTACGCGTATCACGATACGTAATTAGTATTAGCAAACATTAAAAACCGGTTTAGGTTCTCTTTATACTTTCCCTGTTTTCACATCCAGGGAATTATGACAATGACGAAACAAAAAGTTGTCGCGGTAACAGCCTGCCCGACGGGCATTGCGCACACCTTTATGGCGGCGAATAAAATTATTGCATGGGCTAAAGCGCACAATATTGAGGTTAAGGTCGAAACGCAGGGCAGCGACGGCGTTAAAAACCGCTTAACGAAGCAGGACATCGCCTCCGCCACGGCCATTATTCTGGCAACCGACGTCCCCATTCAGGATGCCGAGCGCTTTGAAAACATTCCTCACCTTCAGACCCGTACGCAAGAGCTGATCAAGCATACCGATCGCTATCTGCGTCAGGCGCTGGCCATGGAAAAAAGCATCACCACTGTCGTACATGAAGACGATCTTCAGCGTTCGGCTTACCAGATTTTTATCGGCCATATCATGGCAGCCATCAGCTATATGCTGCCGGTGGTGGTCATGGGCGGGCTGATGATGGCGACGGCTAAAATTACCGGCCAGTTTATTAACATCGAACATTCGCCGTTCAGCGTGCTGGATAAAGTGGGCTTTATGACCATCAAGTTCATGTATCCGGTTTTCGCTATGTATCTGGCATTTTCCATTGCCGGCAAACCGGCGCTGATCCCCGGGCTTATCGGCGGCATCATGTCAGACGAGGTCTACAAGCGCTTCTTCGATATCGACGGCTTTATGCCGTCCGGCTTCTTTGGCGCGATTGGCATCGGCTTCTTTGTAGGCTATCTGGTGCGCTGGCTGAATGATTCCATTCACGTCCGCCAGCAGCTCACCACCATTAAGACCATGCTGATCGTCCCGCTGATCACCGGCATTACGCTGGTGATGGTCATGGAATACCTGATCAACCCGATTTTTGGCTCGCTTAACCAGCTGATGGTGGTCTTTTTTACCTCGGCAGGTGACACCGGGCGCGGATTCTATTCCGCGATGATCGCCGCGGGCACCGCGTTCGACCTGGGCGGTCCGGTCAACAAGGCGGCAGGCTCGGTCGCGCTCGGCCTGAATGGCATGAGCGAAACGTTTGATCTCACCGCCCGCGAACTCTCCATCGTGATCCCCTCTATTGGCGTCGGCTTTGCGGCGTTTCTCAACGGCCGCTTTGGACTACCGGATGTCTTCAGCCGGGAAGAGAAAACCGTCGGGAGTACCTCGTTGCTGCTGGGCGTGATTGGGATCTCCGAAGGCGCGATCCCGTTCATCCTGAAAAACCCACGTCTGATCCCGGTGTTCATGACCGGTGCCGTTGCCGGCGCGCTAATCGCCATTGCACTTGGCGTGAAGCAGACGCTGCCTCTGCCTGCCATCTGGGGCTGGCCGCTGGCAACCAATGTGGTGGGCTACCTGGCGAGCGTCTTTATTGGCGCACTGATTTGCGCCCTGGGCGTGCTCTATGTCAGCCCAAAGAACGCCAGGTAAGGGGAACGTCATGAATCAGATCCACGTCATTGCCCATACGCACTGGGATCAGGAGTGGTATTTCACCCGTCAGGACAGCATGGTGCTGGCATCCTATAACTTTGCGGATGTCATCGACACGCTGGAGCTGGAGCCCGCTTACAGCTGCTATCACCTTGACGGACAGATGGCGGTAGTGGAGGACTTTCTCGCCATCAATCCCGATTATCGCGCCAGGCTGGAAACCCTCGTCAAAGAGAAAAGAATCTTTGTGGGGCCATGGTATACCCAGACGGACACCTACAACGTGCATGGCGAATCCATTATTCGCAATCTCAAGTATGGCATTTTCGCCGCCCGCGCGCTGGGGCATGCTATGCAGGTCGGGTACCTTCCGGACACCTTTGGCCACAATGCTCAGATGCCCACCATTTTGCAGGGCTGCAATATCGACAATATCGTCTTCTGGCGCGGCATCGATCACGACAGACAAGCGAAAAGCAGCCAGTTCCTCTGGCGCGCGCCGTCTGGGGCGACCGTTATCGCCTGCGCGATGGCATTCGGTTATGGCGCAGCTAAAAACATGCGTTCAGACGCGAGCCATCTGCAGGGAAAAATCTTCCCGATGGTCAATCTCCTGCGTTCACGGGCCGGGATAAACGACCTGCTCCTCCCCTGCGGCGGCGATCAGGTCTGCATCGACCCGGCGCTGCCGGAAATTCTGCAGGTCGCCAGCGCACGCTCTCCCGATGGGGATCGATACGTTATCAGTTCGCTGGAGCGCTACGTCGACATTCTGCGCGCGCAGCGTGAACAGTTTGAAGGCTGGGAAGGGGAGCTGAAATCGCCGCGCTACACCCGCATCCATAAAACGATCGGCTCCGTGCGCTACGACATAAAAAAGAAAAATGATGAGGTGGAGCAGTTCATCCTGCGGCAGCTGGAGCCGACAATCGCTATGGCTCGCCATCAGGGGATTGCGGTCAACCTCTCTGTGGTCGATACGCTCTGGAAGAAGCTGTTGCGAAGCCATGCCCACGACTCTATCGGCGGCTGTAATAGCGATACCACCAACCGCGACATACTGCATCGGCTGGAGCAAACCGAACAGCTGTGCCACAGCCTGTGGAACCTGGTGGTAAAAACCCTGGCCGCCGCCTGCGCTCAGGAAAATGACCTGCTGATTTTCAACCCGCTGGGCACCCCAACGCAGCGCGTAGTGATAACCACCCTGTATAGCCGTGCTGATAATATCGCCCTGACATATCAGGGGCAGCCCATCTCTTTCGACGTCCTGAAAAGAGACATTCTGCCCGGCGGAACGGCGATCTCCCTTAGCGCTGAAGGCGAATGTGAAACGCCCCTTCCTCCCTATTATCGCTGGCACGTTGCTGTGAAGACACCGGTTCTGCCGCCGGTCGGCTATCTCAGCGTTAACGTTAACGATGACCCGGCGCCTTTCCAGCAGCAGGAACAGACAAAGGGCAGCGAGATAGAGAATGCGCATTATCGATTAACGCTGGACGCCGGAACGCTCACCCTGCACGACAAACGCAGCGGCAGATGCATTCCCTCTTTCTTTACTCTCGAAGACTGCGCGGATGCGGGCGACAGCTACGATTTCTCACCGCTTGCGGGCGACACGCCGACGCGGAGCGACCAGTTCACGCTCGTCGACTGCCTGAAAACGCCGCTTGTCGAAAAGCTGATCGTGGAAGCCACCCTGCATCTTCCGCCGGATCTCGCAGACCGTCAGGAAAATGCCCGAACGCCGTTATCCCTTCGTCTGGCGTGTGAATTACGCGATCACGATCCGAACCTGTATGTGGACAGCTCGCTGGAAAACAGCCACTGCGATCACCGGCTACGTTTGCTGATTAACAGCGATATTCACACCCGCCACGCAATCGCCTCGCAGCCCTTCGCGATCATCGAGCGCGAAACGGGGTGTCACGCTGAAGAGTGGCAGAAACGCTATCGCGAAATGCCCGTGGATATCGAAACCAGCGAGGGAATCATTGCAGTTGCGGAAGCGGGCAAAGCGCTGGTGGTGAACAGCCGCGGCATGAAGGAGTTTCAGATAATCGGCAGCGCGCCGGCTGCGATTGCCCTGACGCTGTTTAAATCCACGGGCGTACTGGGGCGCAGCGATCTCGACTGGCGACCGGGCCGGGCATCCGGCATCAATAATACGGTGGTCGAGACCCCCGATGCCCAGTTGCTGAAACCGTTGCGCTTCTCCTTCACCGTCGCGCTGGCCGACAACGCCGATCACCTCACGCTTCGCCAGCTGGAAAACCAGACAGCGGGACAGCCCTTCACCTATCAGCGGCAAACGCTGCATACGCTCGATCACCGCCTTGAGCGCTTTTCGTTGCGTCTGCCCGACCGCAGGCTTCCGGCAGAATTCTCATTATTGAACCTGCCGGAGCCGCTCATCCTCTCTGCCTTGCCCCATGCGCAGCAGTCGCAGGGTACGGTCGTTCGCGTGTTTAACGCCGGCACGGAGCCCGTTCCCGTCCCGGCAAGCCTGGAGGGGTTTCGTCAGATCAACTATCTGGAAGAGCCGGTGCAGCCGGTAACGGCTATTCCCCCTTTCGCGACCTGCGATTTTTTAATGGAGGCTTAATATGAACCTGCTTGCATTGACGCATCCCGATCTGGTTTTTATCAACCCGCCGCACCGTTCGCCTGAAGCGCTAATACGCTGGCTCGCCGAACCGCTCGCCAGGCAAAAAATCATCAGTGATGAAGAAACGTTCATCCAGAGCGTGTTACAACGCGAAAGTGAAGGTCCTACCGCGCTGGGTGAGGCGCTCGCCGTCCCGCACGGTAAAACCGAGGCGGTGCAGCAGGCGGCATTTTGTCTGGCGCTCTTTGACGACCCGATACGCTGGCCCGGGCTGGACGGTGACGAAGAGGTGAGAATGGTTTTCCTGCTCGCCATTCCGCCCGCGGAAGCAGGGAGTACCCATATGCAGCTGCTGACGACGCTGACCTGTTTATTGACGGAAGATCGGGTGCGTGAGCGACTGCTGGCGGCGCGCACCCGGGAAGAGGCGATGTCCGCGCTGAGTGCTGAAGAACCACAAAAACAGGACGATGCTCCTGAACGCTCCTTTCTCATCCCGGTGGTGCTGGGCAGTATCGCAACCGCAGCCTTTTTGCAGGCGGGACTGAGCTGGGTCTGCGGGGGGAGTTAAATGAACAGCGCTTAGCACACACCGTGCTGAGCGCTTGTTTTTGTTGAATAATCAATCAGATTTTTCTCGCCCGCCTTTACAATCGCTGAAGCGCCCGTCGTTTGTACTCTCGTCTTTTTACTTTGTTCTGCATCAAATAAATCGCAAACATGTTTGATGCAAATCACTATATGTAGCATTTAAAATGCACGCCGACCCAACATCTTGTATTTATCGTCTACTATTCCAACAACAAGACGGCGCTTACGCTGGCCGGAATTGTGGATAACACGAGCTGGGAACGCGGGAAGTCTTTGGCCTGGCGGGAAATGCGTCCGGTGAATACTTCTCCACCTCTGTGGATAACCTGTTTTTAAAAATGGAGTGATCATGACACCGCATGTGATGAAACGTGATGGCTGTAAAGTGCCGTTTAAATCAGAGCGCATCCAGGAAGCCATTCTGCGTGCAGCTAAAGCAGCGGGAGTCGATGACGCAGATTACTGCGCCACCGTCGCAGAAGTCGTTAGCAGCCAGATGACTGAACGCAGCCAGGTTGATATCAACGAGATCCAGACCGCGGTTGAGAACCAGCTCATGGCAGGGCCCTACAAGCAGCTGGCGCGCGCCTACATTGAGTACCGCCACGATCGCGACGTGCAGCGCGAGAAGCGCGGCCGTCTGAACCAGGAGATCCGTGGCCTGGTGGAGCAGACCAACTCCGCCCTGCTCAATGAAAACGCCAATAAAGACAGTAAAGTGATCCCCACCCAGCGCGACCTGCTGGCCGGTATCGTCGCCAAACACTATGCCCGTCAGCATCTGCTGCCGCGCGACGTGGTCTCGGCGCACGAGCGCGGCGAGATCCACTACCACGATCTCGACTATTCGCCGTTCTTCCCGATGTTCAACTGCATGCTGATCGATCTGAAAGGCATGCTGACCCACGGCTTTAAAATGGGTAACGCGGAGATTGAACCGCCTAAGTCGATCTCCACGGCTACCGCGGTCACGGCGCAGATCATCGCTCAGGTCGCCAGCCATATTTACGGCGGCACCACCATTAACCGCATTGACGAAGTGCTGGCCCCGTTCGTGACGGCGAGCTTCAACAAGCACCGTAAAACCGCCGAAGAGTGGCAGATTCCGGACGCGGACGGCTATGCGCATTCCCGTACCGAGAAAGAGTGCTACGACGCCTTCCAGTCGCTGGAATATGAGGTGAACACGCTGCACACCGCCAACGGCCAGACGCCGTTTGTAACCTTCGGCTTTGGGCTGGGCACCAGCTGGGAATCACGCCTGATCCAGCAGTCGATCCTGCGCAACCGTATTTCCGGCCTCGGCAAAAACCGTAAAACCGCCGTGTTCCCGAAACTGGTGTTCGCGATTCGCGACGGCCTGAACCACAAGTTTGGTGACCCGAACTACGACATCAAACAGCTGGCGCTGGAGTGCGCGAGCAAGCGCATGTACCCGGACATCCTGAACTACGATCAGGTCGTCAAAGTCACCGGTTCGTTTAAAACGCCAATGGGCTGCCGTAGCTTCCTCGGCGTGTACGAGGATGAAAACGGCGAGCAGATCCACGACGGGCGTAACAACCTGGGCGTGATCAGCCTCAACCTGCCGCGCATCGCGCTGGAGGCAAAAGGTAATGAAGCTGAATTCTGGAAACTGCTGGATGAGCGCCTGCAGCTGGCGCGTAAGGCGCTGATGACCCGCATTGCGCGCCTCGAAGGGGTCAAAGCCCGCGTGGCGCCGATCCTCTATATGGAAGGGGCCTGCGGCGTGCGCCTGAAGGCGGACGATGACGTATCCGAGATCTTCAAAAACGGCCGCGCGTCGATTTCGCTGGGCTATATCGGCATTCACGAAACCATCAACGCCCTGTTTGGCGACACGCACATGTACGACAGCGAAGCCCTGCGTGAGAAAGGCATCGCCATCGTTCAGCGCCTGCGCGACGCGGTAGACCAGTGGAAAGAGGAAACCGGCTACGGTTTCAGCCTGTACAGCACCCCAAGCGAGAACCTGTGCGACCGCTTCTGCCGCCTGGACACCGCCGAGTTCGGGATTGTGGAAGGCGTGACCGATAAAGGGTACTACACCAACAGCTTCCACCTCGACGTCGAGAAAAAGGTGAACCCGTACGACAAGATCGACTTCGAAGCGGCCTATCCGCCGATCGCCAGCGGCGGCTTCATCTGCTACGGCGAGTACCCGAACATTCAGCACAACCTGAAGGCGCTGGAGGACGTGTGGGACTATAGCTACCAGCACGTGCCGTATTACGGGACCAACACGCCAATTGATGAGTGTTACGAGTGCGGCTTCACCGGTGAGTTCGAGTGTACGAGCAAGGGCTTCACCTGCCCGAAATGCGGCAACCACGATGCGGCTCGCGTCTCCGTGACCCGTCGCGTATGCGGCTATCTCGGCAGCCCGGACGCCCGTCCGTTTAACGCTGGCAAACAGGAAGAAGTGAAGCGCCGCGTGAAGCATCTGGGAAATGGGCAGATCGGTTAATCCGCTGCCACGTTAATGCCCGGTGGCGCTGCGCTTACCGGGCCTACGGACCGCTCTCTTTTGTAGGCCGGGTAAGCGCAGCGCCACCCGGCGTGGTTATTCGCAATGAACTATCACCAGTACTACCCTGTCGACATCGTCAACGGCCCCGGCACCCGCTGCACCCTGTTTGTTTCAGGCTGCGTCCACGAATGCCCCGGCTGCTACAACAAAAGCACATGGCGACTCAATTCCGGCATGCCGTTCACCGCGGAGATGGAAGATAAAATCATCAACGACCTGAACGACACGCGCATCAAACGCCAGGGGATCTCGCTCTCCGGCGGCGATCCCCTGCACCCGCAAAACGTGCCGGATATGTTGAAGCTGGTGAAGCGCATTCGCGCAGAGTGTCCGGGAAAAGATATCTGGGTCTGGACGGGCTACAAGCTGGAAGAACTGAATGCGCAGCAAATGGAAGTCGTGGATCTGATTAACGTGCTGGTCGACGGCAAGTTCGTGCAGGATTTAAAAGACCCGGCGCTCATCTGGCGCGGCAGCAGCAACCAGGTTGTGCATCATTTGCGATGAACGCTAAAGCCGTTTATTTGCGTCGTGATAAGCGGCTGATTTCTCTCTTTTCCCAACGGCGATAACAAATACCGTTATAACGCTGTCCTGAACCTGATAAACCAGGCGATAGCCAGACGCCTTGAGTTTGATTTTGTAGCAATCAGGCAGATTATGCAGGCGGGCCGATTCGACCCGGGGATTTGCCAATACCCCGGCAAGTTTCTTCTTAAACTGGTTTTTGACCGTATCCCCCAGCTTGCTCCACTCCTTTAACGCCCTCGGGTCAAATTCCAGTTCATAAGTCATCCAGACTAACCTTTATTCCCTTTTGCGGATTAGCCAGTCGCTCCCGGACTGTCTGTATCAGCGCATCTTCGCTGTCGCTGATCGTGACCGTTTTCACCGGCATGCGCCCCGTTTCAGCAACGTACTGAAACAGCAATCGCACCGCTTCCGTTGGGGTAATATTGAGTTTTTCCAGCACGGCATAAGCCTCGTTTTTGAGTTTGTCATCCAGACGGACGTTTAGCGTGGCCATTATGCCTCCAGAAAAATCGAATGTGTAATGCAGTTTAGCATTACATTCGCATTACATCGAATTCTGGATAACGCCTCTCAAAAACGACTCAAACTCTCCATCGCCACCGCCTTAAACCCGGCGAAATCCTCGCAGCTACAGAGCCGTGACATCGCCCGCTCGCGCAGGAAAGTGACGAAAATATCGTAAATCGCCATCGCCTCTTCGTACTCGCTTTTGCTGATGGCGAGCAGGAAGATAACGTGCGCGGTTTCGTCGCCCCACTGCACGCCGTGCGGGGCGAGCACGGTGTAGACCACCGTTTTCTGCGCCAGCAGGCCGAGGGAGTGCGGCAGCGCGATGCCGTCGCCGAGCATGGTGCTGACAATAGCTTCACGCTCAACAACCGAATCCAGAAACTCCGCGCCGACAAAGCCTTCGGCCTCAAGCTGTTCACACAGCTCGCGGAAGAGCGTCTGCTGATCGATAGGCTTGTCGATAATGCGGAAATGGGCCGCGTCGAAGTATTTATCCAGCATCCACGGACGGGTGCGGTCCACCAGCACCAGTTTGCCAATCTGCTCTAACTGGTAGTCGGTCGGGAACGGGGCGATCATCACCACCGGTTTCGACTTTTCGCTGACGCGGGCGGTCGCGATCACAAAGTCTTCGCTAATGGTTTCCGCCAGCTCGTACTCGCGCAGGGTGAGCGTGCGCGTCACCTCAATCTGCGGGTATTTACGCTGCAGTACCGCCTCAATCATGCGCACCATGGCATTACCGGCGTCGCACACTAGCAGCACGCGCGGCTGACGCTGGTAGCCGATGTTGTAGTGGCGCTCAAGCCCGACGCCAATATGCAGCACCAGGAAGCCAATCTCGTTTTCGCTGATCACATACGGCGTGTATTTGCCCCAGCTCGACACCGCAGCCAGCGTCATGTCCCACGCCATCGGGTAGTGCTGCTTGATGTTATCCAGCAGCGGATTGGGGATCATGATTTGATACCGCACGCGGGTGATCATGGTTTTAATGTGCGTGAGCAGGTCCGCGTGCAGCTGCGCGTCGCTGAGCAGGTTGTAGTTATAGTGAGTGTTGATATAGCGCAGGATGTAGTTGACCAGCGCCTCGTCGTCGTCAGCGTT
Source organism: Enterobacter cloacae complex sp. IR5422 (assembly GCF_049238165.1). Classification (NCBI taxonomy): domain Bacteria; kingdom Pseudomonadati; phylum Pseudomonadota; class Gammaproteobacteria; order Enterobacterales; family Enterobacteriaceae; genus Enterobacter; species Enterobacter cloacae complex sp. IR5422. The sequence continues at coordinate 10,777 of NZ_JBMKHT010000043.1, forward strand.
AATGGCGCTGGGCGCGATCTCCTGAATCTGCCGCGCCGCAATGTGCACGCACAGCCAGCTCTCCTCCGACGGCGAAAGCGCCTTGCCCGCCAGCTGCTGGAGGGTGACCGCGATATCCTTCGCCGCCTCGCGCACGTTCTCTTCCACGTCTTCGGCATGGAATTCCGGCAGCGGGTAACCTTCGCTGATGCGACGTACCGACACCGCGCAGTACAGGCGCAGGAACAGCTCGCCTTCATCGGTCAGGCGAATGTGGTGACGGGTCAAGGCGTCGTGCAGCACCGGCACCATCTGCTCCGCCACGCCCGCATTCAGCGCCACGTCGGTCACCAGCGGGTTCAGGCTGTCCTGCTGCGCCAGCTCCCAGAGCAGATCGGTCAGGCAGGCGCGGGTCGACATCTCGCTGCCAAACAGCTTCATGCCGTGGCGCGGACGGGTTTCCAGCGTCAGGTTGTAGCGATGAAACCACTCGCGCACCTCCGCCATATCGCTTTGCAGCGTGGCGCGGCTGACGAACCACTCGTCCGCCAGATCCTCCAGCTTAAGCGAAAACGCCGAGGTCAGAAAACGCACCACCAGATAATGCACGCGCTCCGGCCCGGTCCGCGGGATACGCAGCGCGCGCGGGTGGGATGCCTGAAGCTGCTGATAGCGCTCGGCATCCTCAATTTTGAGCTGGTAGCCGTTGCCCCGGCTCAGGATGAACTGCGCGCCGTGGCTGGCCAGCAGCGCGTTCAGGGCGGTGATGTCCGCACGGACGGTTCGCGTGGAGACCGACAGCCGCTGCGCCAGCTCGTCCTGCGGCAGCGTCTCGTTTTGCAACAGGTCGAAAAGTTGCGCCAAACGTTGGTTCGGAAATCGCACGTCGTTGTCCTCTTACGGCTTAAGGTGAAATGACCATCTGGGATGGGCTGCCGACCGGGGTATAGTCTGGCTCAAAGCTCAATTTCCCGTCCTGCGCCACGCGGAAGCGGGTAATGTTGTCGCTGCGCTGGTTCATGACGTACAGCCAGCGCCCCTGCTTATCGAGCGTCAGGGTGCGCGGGTAGTCACCGCGCGTCCACACATCGTCCTGATGCGTCAGCGTGCCCTCCGCCGTTACGGTAAAGTGCCCGATGCTGTTATGCAAACGGTTAGCCACATACAGCTGCTTACCGTCGGCGCTTAATGCGAGCCCGGCAGCAAAGCTGGTGCCTTTGTAACCTTCCGGCAGGGCAGAAACCGTTTTACCCTCTTTCAGGGTGCCGTTGGTATTCACGGTATACCGGGTGAGCGTAGACGCCTCTTCGTTAATCAGCCACAGGGCATCGCCCTTCGGCGTAAAGACAAAGTGGCGCGGCCCGGCGCCTTTCGAGGAGGCGCTGATAAACGGCGGATCGTTCGGCGTCAGCTTTCCTGTCCGATCGTCAAAGCGGTATTGGTAGATGCGATCCAGCCCAAGATCGGTGGAAAAAACGTATTTCCCGCTCGGATCGGCGGCGATCATATGCGCATGGGGGCCGTTATGATCGCTGATCGCGAAGCTGCCCTCGACGGCAGCTTCCGGCTTCGCCGCGCCCGGTTCGCCTTGATCCTGATGTGTGTCCGTGGCGTCACCCAGGCTGCCGTCTGCGTTAACGGGTAAAACGGCAATGGAGCCGCTGAAATAGTTCGCCACCAGCAAATGCTGGCCGTTCGGCGTCAGGGAGAGATACACAGGCCCGGCACCGCCGGAGGCCACCTGACTGAGCTCGCTCAGCTCACCGTTATCGCCGACGCGCAGCGCCTGCACCACGCCCTGCTCCACTTCGCTTGCCAGATACAGCGTTTTGCCATCCTGTGAAAGGGTCAACTGCGCCGCATTCGGCAGTTTGCTTACCCGCGTTTTATCGTTCAGCGCGCCGGTTTGCGGGTTAACAGTAAAACGGTACAGCCCTTCACCGTTTGGATTATAGGTACCCACCCAGGCGTATTGCGTCTGGGCGACAGCGGCGGTGGCGAACATTGAGAGTGAAGCGACAAGCAAGGTACGGGTGTGCATGGTGGCTCCTGTATAGGTGTGAGTTCTACTTCACCAGCTTCTTCGTCATCGCCAGCAGGGTACGCACATCTTCCGGACGCGTATCGCCGCTGGCTTTGTCGATAATCGAGCTGTAGATATGCGGGATGATTTTGCTCACGCCCGCGTCGAGGGCGATCTGCAGGATCTCCTCATAGTTTTCCAGATCGATACCTCCGGTCGGCTCCAGCCAGAAGTCGTGACGGGCGCAGGCTTCCGCCACCGCTTTGTACTCGTCACGGCACTTCAGGCCGCCCATCGGGAAGTATTTGATAGAGCTGCCGCCGAAATCTTTCAGCAGAGCAATCGCCGTTTCCACCGGCACAATGCCGTCCATAGCTGCGCTGCTCAGCGGGCCGGTGGAGATTTTCACCATCCCGACGGTACCGGTCGGAGAGACCAGACCGTTGACCACGGAGTCGTTCTGCCCCAGCAGCGCGCGGCTGGTGGCCACGCCGGTAAAGACCTGGTTAACGTGCTGCGGCTGCACCTGGCGGGAGATTTCACTCACCATCGCCGACTGGTTCGGATCGCCCGCGCCCAGGCCAACGGAGAGCGCGTTATCAATCAGCTTCGCGTATTCGCGCATATCGGCAACGGCGCTCGCCACGTCCGGGTAATTTTTGGAGAGCACGCCCACCAGCACGTGGCCTTCCGCCGCCTCGTAGATGGCGCTGGCGTTGGCCTTTGAGCCAGCCAGCACGTTCAGACAGACGCGGTCACGGTAAAAGTTGGGGGTCAGTTTCATGCGTTTTTCTCCTGTCCTAATACTTCACTAATGCGGCGGTACACAATGTTCAGCTGGTCAGCATTCACGCTGCGTACATCCGCTTCGATAATCCCTTCGTTGGCCTTGTAGCCACGGAAGTAAATGGCGTATTCACCCTGCTTCAGCTTCGCCACCAGGTCACCCGTGCCGACGCCGGTGGTGGCTTCGTCAAATTTAATCTCGGTGCGGGCGATGTCGCGTCCGGCGCTGTCCCAGACCACGCGCGCGGTCACACCGTTCAGGGTGTTGAGCGCCTCGATAAACGGCGTCATTTTCGCCACCATCTCGGCACCGCTCTCTTTGGTGGCCGTCAGATAGTGTTCGATGGCGCAGGTCAGGCCAAGAATGCCCTCTTTACCCACCTTCATGGCGCGGCCAATCCCCGCCGTCTGGCGCTTCACCCACTCAACGTACTGGGTCTTGCCGATCACCAGCCCGCTGGTGGGGCCTTCGATCGCCTTCGCACCGCTGTAGATCACCAGGTCCGCGCCGGCGCGGTAGTACGCGTGCAGATCTTCTTCCGCCGCGGCATCGACGATGAGCGGCAAGTCGTGTTTACGTGCGACAACCGCCGCCTGCTCGACGCTGAGCATGCTTTTCTGCACGCAGTGGTGAGATTTGATGTACATGATCGCCGCCGTGCGCGGGGTAATCGCCGCCGCCAGCTGATCGGCGGAACATTCGTTGGCGTAGCCCGCTTCCACCAGCCTGCCGCCGCCAAGCGCCACCATGGTGCCCACCGGCGCGCCAAAGTTCACGTTGTGCCCTTTCGGCAGGACGATCTCGTTGTTCTCAATCGGGGTGACGTGCAGGTTTTCCAGCAGCCAGTCGCTGTCTTTCACCAGCACCGCGGCCACGGACTGGGCAATGCCCGCCGACGCGCAGGAGACCACCGTCGCCCCTTCCACGTCCAGCAGCTTCGCGATGTACTCCCCGGTTTTATTGACCAGATCCTTCATCTCGAAATAGTGATTCATGCCGTCCATCGCCGCCTGTACCACCTCCGGACGCGGCGTGGAGACGCCCAGCGCCGTCATGCGGCCAGAGGTGTTGATAACCTGCTTCAAGCGGTACTTCTCATAAATCGAAGGCATGTTCCGTGCTCCCTTGTTCGGTCATGTAGCCCTTGCCCGCGCGGATCGCAGCAAGCGGCACCAGAATGTGTTCAGCCTGCAGGCTGTCGTTTTCGGCATCCGTCAGCACCGTCGGCTGACGTTTGAGGATGAATAGCGTCAGGTCGGCGTCGAGACCCGGCTGAATGCGGCCCTTGCGCGTCAGGCGCAGGCCGTCGGCGGCGTTCGCCGTGACGCAGTCAATCACCTGCGGCAATGACATGCCGCTGGCGAGGAATTTCGACATCACGCTCGCCAGCGAGCCCACCGGGCCGTTGATGCGGTTGCGGCAGTAGATGTCCGAGCTGATGGTGTGCGGCAGAATGCCCATCGCGATGGCGCGTTTTGCCACCTCAAAGCTGAAGCTCGCCGTGCCGTGGCCGACGTCCAGACGCACGCCGCGCTTCAGGGCGGAGGTGATGGAGGCGCGCAGCTCGCCGGAGGGCGTCAGAATGCGGTTGGGTTTGCCGTTGTAGCAGTGGGTGATGATGTCGCCGGAGCTCAGCAGCTCGGCAATTTCATCGAGGTTCGGCGGGTTGTTGCCAATGTGCACCATCAGCGGCAGGTCGCCGTTCTCTTTCTGAATGGCTTTGGCGCGCGCCAGCGGCGTGATGCCGTTGTCACCGACCACGCTGCTGCTCATGCGCGCCTTCAGGCCGACGATAAAATCAGGGTGGCGCGTCACCGCCTGCTTCACCGCGTCGGCGTCAATATTGGCCATGTTGGCCAGCTCGTTCTGGGCAATCAGCCCCACGCGGGAGATGTTCAGCAGGGCAAAGACCTCGGTGGAGGCCTTGCGGGTAATCGCGTAGAAATCGTCCACGTCGTCGGCCCCGGTGCTGCCCGCGTCCACCACGGTGGTCACGCCGGTGGCAACGCCCACGCTGTCCGGCTCGTCGTGGTAAATCGGGGAGTTCGGGTAGCAGTGTACGTGGGAGTCAATCCAGCCTGCGCTGACGAATACGTCACCGTTTAGCTCCACCGTTTTGCGGGCGGGAGCGTCTATGTCGCCCGTCGCGGCGATCTTCCCGTCCTGAATGGCGATGTCGGTCAGGGTATCGTCGGCGAGGCGCGCACGGCGCAGGAGTAAATCAAACATGAGGATCTCCTGAAAAGGCAGGCGCCGGAGCGCCCGCGGGTATTAAAGGGCTACCGGGAACAGCCAGCCCAGAATCATTGCGCCGAGGATAGCGCCACCGGTAATGGGCTTCTGCCAGATGTAGAACAGCAGCGCACCCAGCAGAGAACCCACGCCAATCGGAATGGAGGCGGTCATGGCGCTGAGGATAATCAACGGTCCGAGGAAACGACCGGAAGCGTTGCCCGCCCCCATCATCACGTCTGCGCCGTAGGTGGAGTTGCTCTGGTTGATGGTGAACTTACGCGCCAGGATGATGACGTAGCCAATCGCCAGGCCAATCACCAGGCCGGTGATCAGCGCGGCAATGAAGTTGGTCACCGGGAACATGATCCCCGCGCCCAGCAGCAGCGCCGGAACCCCGAGGCCCACGCCGGTCTGGATCGCCCCGCCGATGTCGAGAATACCGACCAGCGAGCCTTCGATAATACGGGCGAACAGGAAGCTCGCGCCGAACGCCGCCACCGCGCCGTAAACGCCGGTGTCAATTCCCGCTTTCAGCATCGCCACGAAGGCCACTTCGTTAAACGCGCCGATGCCGTAGAGGTAGTACATGTGCGTCCCGGCAAACACGCCGGAGGAGAGCAGGCCAACGAAGATCGGGAACGACCAGTCGGCATACCAAAAACCTTTATTCTGTTCCATGTCGAGGCTCCTGTTATTTACCGCTGAGCGAGTTGTGGATCATGTCGAGCCAGTTCGGCACGGTCAGATGGAAGGATTCGATCATCTTCATGTCGAAGCCGCGGAAGAAGCCGCTCAGCACGAAGAGCAGAACGATCGCCGCCATCATCACTTTGGTGACGTGGTTCCAGCCGCTCTCTTCCACGCCTTTACCGATCAGGATCCCCAGCACCAGGCCCGGTACGGCGTTGCCCATAATCAGCTGCGCCGCGCCGCCAAAGATGGTGGCCCAGAAGCCCGATTTTTTACCCGCGTCGATGGCCGCCAGCCAGAAGATCACCGGCATCACGGTGTTGACCAGCAGGTTCGCGGCAGGCACCAGCACCTTCACGGCGGTGACCTGAAGCGCAGCGGGCACGGAGGAGGCGGTCAGGTTAAGGAAGGTCACGACGATCATGCCGATCACGCCGCAGGCAATCGCCATTTTGCGCGGATCGTGCAGCGTTTCGCCGACGTTACGGTTTTTGATCATCAGCGCGGCAGCACCCCAGTTCGGGATGATGCGGTGGTCAACGTCCTGTGTGAAAGCCCCTGCGGCCACGGAAGAGGCCCAGGCGTTAAAGAAGAAGCCTAACCCAAAGGAGAAGTGGGACGCCGGATCCCCTTCGCAGGAGTTCAGTTCCCCCAACGTACGAAACGCGCCCATACCCTGAGTGGTAGGCGCATGAAACATGCGTGCAGCCCCGGCCCCGACACCGACGCCTACCAGGCCGCCGATGATGAGCGATTTTATTAATATAATTAAGAACATCAGTCTGCCCTTTTATGAATAATCAGCGTTGCGTGACGAAATCCACCTGGTCGAGATTGATGGCGGTCACGTTGACGGTCACATCCAGCTCCACGCTGTAGGTGCGTCTTTCCCGGCGCAGAAAGAAGAACAGAAACGCTTCTTTTCGCACCGCTTCTTGCGCCTGAACGACCTGCACATCCTGTGGCTCAATACGCAGTAAGATATGCGGTGAGGCTTTCATCACCGCGGCCTGAACGTGGTTGAGCGCGTCGGCAAAGGCGCGCGCTTTGGCGTCGCCCTTCCCCTTCACTCTCACCGTGGTTGTGAACTGTTCTTTCATGCTTATGCGCCGTATTTTTTCTGCCACGCCTGTACCAGACGCTCGCCCAGCTCTTCTTTATCCATAAAGCCAAAGCCCAGCACGTTGCAGCCTTCGTTGATGGCGGTGACGCCTTCATCCACGGAACGCATACCGTATTTGGCCTTGTAGCCATATTTGGTCTGGGCGGTGATGGCACCCGCGCCGCCGCTGCCGCAGAAGGAGATGCCGAAGGTGGCGTTTTCCGCTTTCATCACGTCGCCGAGCTTCATGTCTGCCGCCATGCCCGGTACGACAACCGCGCGTCCACCTGCTTTTTCCACACCGGCCGCCACTTTCTGACCTTTACCCAGGCGATCGCCAATCACGACTGTAATCTGTTCCATGTGTTGCTCCTTAAAGGTTGTCTTTCGCGACTTCAAAGTGAACGGAGAGCAGCCAGGCCTCTTCATCTGGAAGGTTGCCAAACTGCGCCACCACTTCACGGGCAAGCCGCATTGAATCCGGTGAAATTTCGTCAAACAGCTCTGCTTCAACCTCCGGCAGCGGCTCGCCGGTCACGGACCGGTGCGCCATGGCGCGCACGTGGGAAGTAAGCATCTGCTCCTGTACCGCATTGGGGATGATGTTGTTCCGGGCCAGCAGGGCATAAACCTGCTGCAGCATGGTGTTCGCGAGCTGTTCTGTTTGCTCTGCCTGTTCCCCAACGTCGTTCATTACCGCTCCGTTAATCACTGGTCTTACCCCGTTAATGGCTCTGGAATAAAACTAACGTTGGGGGGGAATTGTTTGTAGCGAGTTGTTTTCCACTTCGAAGTGGAAAGGGGAGCCGCAGCAGTGATCTGTGCCACATAAATACGGTGAATCTGGATTATTCACGGCATTTGCGTGATGAATATCACGTATTCCAGCGGCAAAACGCGCGCCGGGGAAGCGAAAACGTTCAGGCGTGGTGACGCAAAAATGTGATGGCAATAGGGTTTACTTATTACCGCGCAAAAAAAACGGGGGCCACTGGCCCCCGCTGGTTGTTTGTCAGATGCGCGATCGGTTAACGGTATTTCTTGTGATACGTATTACGGGTCGTCACAAACTGCTCGGCCGCCGCCTGTGCTTCCTTCACTTTGCCTTCGTTAGCGAGCTTCAGCGCGCCGTCGATCTGGCCGACCAGCACGTCAAAGCCGTGGCGGTAGTCTTTCATCTCTGCGCTGTCTGCCGCTTTGCTTTCCAGTTTAGGAGGCGTCGCTTTTTGTGCGTCCAGCGCCGCTTCACGCATTTTGGTCAGCGCGTCTTTCATTTCCGCCGCATTGTCGGTTTTCTGCACCACCTTCAGGTTTTGCCCGAGGATGCCCATGTCGTCTTCAAGATCGGCAGCAAACGCAGAAGAGCCAAGAACCAGCGTTGAAGCCGCGACGATCGCTAACAGATGTTTACGCATTGCTCACTTCCTTTTTTATTATCAACAAAACGCTATCTCTATTGTCCGGCGATTTTCATTTCCGGGAGTAATACAGAACCACACTGTATATTGCTGCGTGTTTCAATATCGTTACCGACCGTAACGATATTGCGCCACATGTCCTTCAGATTGCCAGCGATGGTAATTTCGCTCACCGGATACTGGATTTCGCCGTTTTCAACCCAGAAGCCCGCCGCGCCGCGAGAGTAATCGCCGGTGATGCCGCTGACGCCCTGACCCATCAGCTCGGTCACCACCAGACCGGTGCCCATCTCTTTCAGCATCTGCTCAAAGCTCAGGCCCTGCCCGGCAATGCGCCAGTTGTGAATGCCGCCCGCGTGCCCGGTGCTTTTCAGCCCCAGCTTGCGCGCGGAGTAGTTGGTCAGAAGCCACTGGGTCAGAATGCCGTCTTTCACGATGTCACGACGCTCCGTGCGCACGCCTTCGCTGTCGAACGGCGTGGAGGCCAGGCCTTTCAGCAGGTGCGGATGCTCTTCGATGGTGAGCCATTCCGGCAGGATCTGCTTGCCCAGCGAGTCGAGCAGGAAGGTCGATTTACGGTAAACGGAGCCGCCCGCGATAGCGCCCACCAGATGGCCAAACAGACCGGTCGCCACTTCGTTGGCAAAAATCACCGGCGCTTTCATGGTGGAGAGCTTGCGCGGCGACAGGCGAGACAGCGTGCGTTCGGCACACTCTTTGCCTACCCACTCCGGAGACTGCAAATCCCCCAGCGCGCGGCCAATGGTGTAGGCGTAGTCGCGCTCCATGTCACCGTTCTCTTCGGCGATGACGCAGCTGGAGAGCGAGTGGCGGGTAGAGCAGTAACCCTGCAGCATGCCGTGACTGTTGCCGAAGACTTTGATGCCGTAGTGGCTGTTAAAGCTGCCGCCTTCGGTATTGGTGATGCGCTTGTCGGCCTGCAGGGACGCCTGCTCGGCGCGCGCGGCCAGCTCAATCGCTTCGTCCGGCGTCACTTCCGCCGGATGGAACAGGTCGAGATCCGGCGCGTCAAACGCCAGCAGATCTTTATCCGCCACGCCGGCGTAAGGATCCGGTGAGGTATAACGGGCGATATCCAGCGCGGCCTGCACCGTACGGGCGATGGCATCCGGACTGAGATCGGTGGATGACGCACTGCCTTTGCGATTCTGGTGGTATACCGTGATACCCAGCGCGCCGTCGCTGTTGAATTCAACATTCTCCACTTCGCCATAGCGGGTGCTCACGCTAATGCCGGTGGTTTTGCTGACCGCCACTTCGGCGCCATCTGATTTTTCTGAAGCAAGCATCAGCGCGGTGGAGACGGCTTCTTCCAGAATCTTACGCTGCGCTTCAACTTGTGAGGTTACTTTCATCGCAAATGCCATACTGTAAGAGAGAGTTAACTGAAGTCTAACAGAGAACCGTTTTTCAGTGCGCGTCTTAACTGGTAACATTAGCCTCTTTTTTTAAGGAGCCTGACATGACTAAGCAGCCCGAAGACTGGCTCGACGACGTTCCCGGTGATGACATCGAAGACGAAGATGATGAGATCATCTGGGTCAGTAAAAGTGAAATTAAACGTGACGCCGAAGAGTTAAAACAGCTTGGCGCGGAAATGGTAGAACTGGGTAAAAACGCGCTGGATAAGATCCCGCTCGACCAGGATCTGCGCGATGCCATTGAACTGGCACAGAAAATCAAAAAAGAAGGCCGTCGTCGCCAGCTTCAGCTTATCGGGAAAATGCTGCGTCAGCGCGATGTCGATCCGATCCGCCAGGCGCTGGACAAGCTGAAAAACCGCCACAACCAGCAGGTTGCGCTGTTCCACAAGCTGGAGCAGATCCGCGATCGTCTGATTGAACAGGGTGATGACGCCGTACCGGAAGTGCTGAACCTGTGGCCGGATGCCGACCGCCAGCAGCTGCGATCGCTTATCCGCAACGCGAAGAAAGAGAAAGAAGGGAATAAGCCGCCGAAGTCTGCGCGCCTGATTTTCCAGTATCTGCGCGAGCTGTCTGAGAACGAAGAGTAATCCGTTCCCCTCACCCCGGAGGGGCGAGGGGGAAAAGAACGTAGGCCCGGTAAGCGTGAGCGCCACCGGGCTTTTTTTTACGCCTCGGCGGCCGCTTCCGCTTTCTTCGCCAGACCGTCCAGCAGCTTCTGATGGATCCCACCAAAACCGCCGTTGCTCATCACCAGAATATGGTCGCCGGGCTGAGCGGCTTTCACCACCATATCCGCCAGCGCATCCACATCCGCGCTCCAGTGCGCAGGCTGGATGCAGGCATCGGCCACTTCCGCCACCTGCCACGGTATATGCTGCGGCTGCAGCAGGAAGACTTCGTCGGCGCGTCCTAAGGACGGCGCGAGATCGTCTTTGCAGATGCCCATCTTCATGGTGTTCGAGCGCGGTTCCAGCACCGCCAGAATGCGCGCGGTACCGCCGACTTTGCCACGCAGGGCGGCAAGCGTGGCCAGAATGGCCGTTGGGTGGTGCGCGAAATCGTCATACACGGTGACGCCGTGGGCTTCACCGCGCAGCTCCAGACGGCGGCGGGCATTGATAAACGAGCCCAGCGCATTCGCTGCATCCGCAGGCAGAACGCCCACGTGACGCGCGGCAGCAATGGCCATCAGGCCGTTGTGCATGTTGTGTTCGCCCACCAGGCCCCACTTCACTTCGCCCACTTTTTCACCGTCGAGCAGCACTTCCCACTCGGAGGCATCGGCGTTGAGTTTCTTCGCCTGCCAGTGGCCCTGCTCGCCCACCAGCTCCTGCTCGCTCCAGCAGCCCATTGCCAGGGTCTGCTTCAGGTTGATGTCGTTTTCCGGCAGGATGATGCGGCCCTGGCCCGGCACGATGCGCACCAGGTGGTGGAACTGTTTCTGAATGGCCTTCAGGTCGTCAAAAATATCCGCGTGGTCAAACTCAAGGTTGTTGAGGATCAGCGTGCGCGGGCAGTAATGCACGAACTTGGAGCGCTTGTCGAAGAACGCGCAGTCATACTCGTCGGCTTCGATCACAAAGAACGGGCTGTCCCCCAGGCGCGCAGAGACGTCGAAATTACCCGGTACGCCGCCGATGACGAAGCCCGGCTTGTAGCCGCAGGCTTCGAGGATCCAGGTCGCCATGCCCGCGGTGGTCGTTTTGCCGTGGGTACCGGCAACGGCAACCACCCAGCGGTCGCGCAGGACGAAGTCATGCAGCCACTGCGGGCCGGACATGAACGGAATATTGCGTTCCAGTACCGCCTCAACGCACGGATTGCCGCGGGTCATGGCGTTGCCAATAATCACCAGGTCCGGCTCGGGATCCAGCTGGCTGGCATCGTAGCCCTGAATAAGAGAGATGCCCTGTTTCTCCAGAAGTGTGCTCATTGGCGGATACACATTGGCGTCCGAACCTGTCACCTCATGGCCCAGCGAGCGCGCCAGCATTGCCAGTCCGCCCATGAAAGTGCCACAAATCCCCAATATATGAATGCGCATACGTCACTATCCTTCTTCAATGTGGCGCACATTTTACTCACATGTTAGCGGCTGTGAAACGCATTTCAGGTAAATCCGTATGTTGCTGGCGCGATTCACCTCTGCGCTACTATTTGAATATTTGTTAAGATTGTTGGGCTTTAGTCGTTTTAGTGAACATACAATCGCTCTACTCACAAAGATGCAGGGAAAGTGTTATGAAAACGTTAGGTGAATTTATTGTCGAAAAGCAGCACGAGTTCTCTCATGCTACCGGTGAACTCACTGCTTTGCTGTCGGCAATAAAGCTGGGCGCTAAGATCATCCACCGTGATATCAACAAGGCCGGTCTGGTCGATATCCTGGGTGCCAGCGGTGCCGAGAACGTTCAGGGCGAGGTTCAACAGAAACTCGATCTGTTCGCAAATGAAAAACTGAAAGCTGCACTGCGCGCGCGCGACATCGTTGCGGGTATCGCCTCCGAAGAAGAAGATGAAATTGTTGTTTTCGAAGGGTGTGAACACGCGAAATACGTTGTTCTGATGGATCCGCTCGACGGCTCCTCCAACATCGATGTTAACGTTTCTGTCGGTACCATTTTCTCCATCTACCGCCGCGTCACGCCTGTTGGCACGCCGGTGACCGAAGAAGATTTCCTGCAGCCGGGCATTAATCAGGTTGCTGCCGGTTACGTCGTCTATGGCTCCTCCACCATGCTGGTCTACACCACCGGTTGCGGGGTACACGCCTTTACGTACGATCCTTCCCTGGGCGTTTTCTGTCTGAGCCAGGAACGCATGCGCTTCCCGGAGAAGGGCAATACCTACTCCATTAACGAAGGTAACTACATCCGCTTCCCGAACGGCGTGAAGAAGTACATCAAATTCTGCCAGGAAGAAGATAAAGCGACGCAGCGCCCGTATACGTCCCGCTATATTGGCTCTCTGGTCGCGGATTTCCACCGTAACCTGCTGAAAGGCGGCATCTACCTCTACCCAAGCACCGCCAGCCACCCGGACGGGAAGCTGCGTCTGCTGTACGAATGCAACCCGATGGCGTTCCTGGCCGAACAGGCGGGCGGTAAGGCGAGCGACGGTAAAGAGCGTATTCTGGAGATCGTGCCGGAAAGCCTTCACCAGCGCCGTTCGTTCTTCGTCGGCAACAACCACATGGTTGAAGACGTTGAACGCTTTATCCGCGAGTACCCGGACGCGTAATCCCTCTCTTCAGGGGAGCCGATCCGACTCCCCTGTTCATTTATATATTTTACCGTATAAGTGTTTATAAAAAACACGCTTTAATATTCGCCACTGCTCCTGCATTATTTCCATAACAGTTTGACAGATATTTCGTGGAGCAGAAACGCAATGAAAAATTATTCCCGTGCTAATACCGGCATTGATTTAAATCTTATCCCTGTATTTATTGAAATCGTCCGCTGCGGCAGCATGGCAAAGGCCTCTTTGCGTCTGGAGATGTCACGCCCTGCGGTGAGTCTGGCATTAAAGCGTTTTAATCAACTCTTTGATGAGCCGTTATTTCTCCGCAAAGGCTTATATCTTGAGCCGACGGAAAAAGCATTAGCCTTAACCAGCTCGCTGGAAATATTAATGGGCGAAATTCACGATAATATCGGGGCGCTTAATTCCGGAAGGAATAAAACCCCGGCACAGAACGTACCGGGGCTGGGTAATATTATGCCGCGTTCTGAGACGTCACTTTGAATGATGACATAGCTTCCATCAGCTGACGCGACTGCTCCTCAAGGGAGCGGGTCGCGGCGGAGGATTGCTGCACCAGCGCCGCATTCTGCTGCGCGGTTTCGTCCATCTGGTTTACCGCAATATTAACCTGCTCAATGCCGCGGCTCTGCTCCTGAGACGCGGTCGCAATCTCACGCATCAGTTTGGTCATGCGCAGCACTTCTGTTGCGATCTCATCCATCGTTTCGCCCGCCTGCTGGGCCAGCTCGCTGCCCTCGTTAACGTGGGTTTGCGAATCACTGATAAGAGAACGAATCTCCTTCGCCGCGTCGGCGCTGCGGCTGGCCAGATTTCGCACCTCGCCCGCGACGACGGCAAACCCGCGCCCCTGCTCGCCCGCGCGCGCCGCCTCTACGGAGGCGTTAAGCGCCAGGATATTGGTCTGGAAGGCAATGCCGTCGATCACGCTCAGGATGTCGGCGATGCGCGCCGAGCTGCCGGAGATATCGCGCATTTTTTCAATCACATAGCAGACCATTTCGCTGCCGTGATCGGCCGTGTCGGAGACCGACTTCGCCAGCTGGTGCGCTTGCTCGGCGTTATCGGCGTTGAGCTTCACCGTGGCGGTGATCTGTTCCATGCTGGCCGCCGTCTGCTCCAGCGACGTGGCGGTGGATTCCGTTCGCTCGGCGAGATCCCGGTTCCCCAGCGTCAGCTCGCGGCTGCCGGTGTCAATCTGCGCGCTGGCATCGCGTACCCGCAGAACCGAGTTCATCAGCGACTGACGCATCTCCTCAATGACCGCGTTAAGGCGGTTAAACTCCTGGCTCGCGGGCGCGGCCAGCGTATGGGTTAAATCGCCCGCCGCCACGTTCTCCAGCTGAGCAATCGACGCCGAGAGCGGCTTGAGCAGCATATGGCGCAGCGCCAGCCAAGCCAGCACGATAATGCCCGCCGTCAGCAGCGCCGCCACGATAATCAGGATCAGGACGCGGGTTTTGCTCGCCTGCACGGCACTCACTTCCGCCTGACCTCGCGCTTCGCTCCATTTCTGAAACGCCTGCATGTCGTTATCAAACGCTGACGCCAGCGGGATCAGCGTCTTCTCCAGCAGGTCGTAATACCCGTCCGCGCTCTGGTCATGGAGGGTTTTCAGCATCGGGTTGATCCCCTGCTGGTTATACGCCGCCAGGCTGGCTGCCACTTTATCGAGCAGCTGCTGCCCCTGCTCGTCAGCCACGCCGCCGTCGATCACGCCCTTCAGCGTTTTCTGGGCCAGGGCAACTTCCTGATTGATGTTTTTTACCGCGCTGGCCGCATCGTCCAGCATGCCGATTTCCATCATGCGGACGGCCTGACCCGCTTCATTGCGCGCGCGGAGGATCAGCGTATAGCCTGAATTAAGCTGCACCATCTGCTCACCCTGAAGGTGATTAATGCGCTGCAGCGAAGAAGAACTCTGTGTGAGGGCATAAATGCCAATGCCGCTGACAATCAGCAGCAGAAGGGTCATAACGGCCAGTAAAGAGAGCAAGCCGGTACGAATCGATAGCGTTTTCAGCATGATATTATTTCCGGTAGCGAGATATTTCTGGGCATAAAAAAAGAGTATCGGCCGCTACCGGAAAATGTTTAGACTTTCAGCATGTTATCGCTCTGTTACCGATGTGTTCACGCGGGTAACAGGCGAGCTTTGACGGTTCTCCCAGAGCACCGTCAGGCCGCGCTGCAGGGCAATAAAAATAAACAGCAGAATGCCGATGGCGATCTTCGTCCACCAGGAGCTGAGCGTGCCGTCAAAGTTGATATAGGTCTGGATCAGCCCCTGAATCGCCACGCCGAACAGCGTCCCCAGTACCGTCCCCACGCCGCCGCTGAGCAGCGTGCCGCCGATGACCACAGAAGCAATCGCATCCAGCTCCACGCCAACGCCTGCAAGGGCATAGCCCGCCTGGGTATACACCGAGAAGACGATCCCCGCCAGCGTCGCCAGGCCGGTCGAGAGCATATAGATGCGGATGGTGGTGCTGCGGGTCGAGATCCCCATCAGGTTGGCCGACGTGGCGTTGCCGCCAATAGCGTAAACCTGATTGCCAAACCGGGTACGGTGGGCGAGGAAGATGCCAATGACGACCACGCCCAGCATCAGCAGCCCCATCGCGCTCAGACGACCGCCGCCGGGAATTTTCCACGCCAGGCTGGAGAGCGTGTCGTACACCGGATGGTTAATCGGGATCGACTCTTCAGACACCAGATAACTTACCCCACGCAGGAAGAACATCCCCGCGAGGGTAATGATAAACGCCGGAATTTTTAACGCGTCGATCAGCAGCCCCATAAAGGCGCCAAACGCGCAGCCCATCACCAGCACCAGCGGGAACGCCAGCAGCGGTGAGATGCCCCAGAAGCCAATCGCTTTCGCGAGGAACACGCCCGTAAACGCGATCACCGAGCCGACGGAGAGATCGATCCCGCCGGAGAGGATCACAAAGGTCATCCCGACGGCGATGATGCCTAAAAAGGCGTTATCGGTCAGGATATTGCAGATCACGCGCGTCGAGGCAAACCCCGGGAACTGGGTCAGGCAGTAGAGATAGCCCAGCACAAACACGCCCAGCGTGATCATTAACGGTAAATTACGTTTTATCATGGCCACGGATCCCCTTAATGATGCTGACAAAGCGCGGCGACTGGACGATCAGCACGCAGAGCACGACCACCGCTTTCACCACCTGGTTGAGTTCCGGCTGGAATCCCGAAAGCAGGATCCCGGTGTTCATGCCCTGAATGATCAGCGCGCCGATCGCCGAGAGCAGCAGGTTAAAGCGCCCGCCCATCAGCGACCCGCCGCCGATCACCACCGCCAGGATCGCATCCAGCTCCAGCCAGAGCCCGGCGTTGTTGGCATCGGCTCCGCGAATATCCGCCGCGACGATCACGCCGGCGATGGCGGCGCAAATACCGCTCAGCACGTAGGTCAGCATCACCATCAGCCGCGTGTTAACCCCGGCGTTGCGCGCGGCGCGAATGTTGATCCCGACGGCCTCAATGAACATGCCCAGCGCCGTTTTGCGGGTGAAAAGCCAGAACACCACGAGCGTCACCAGGGCAATCATCACCGGCGTCGGGAAGAACAGAAGGTTGCCGCTGCCGAGCCACGCCAGGCTCGGCGAGTTAAAGGTGACAATCTGTCCGGAGGTAATTAGCTGCGCGACGCCGCGCCCGGCCACCATTAAAATGAGCGTGGCGACAAAGGGCTGGATTTTCAGCACCGCCACCAGAATGCCGTTCCATAATCCGGCCAGCACGCCAGTGCCTAAGGCTGCAAGCAGGACCACCGGCAGGCTATGCCCGGCCACGGTCATGGAGGCTGCCGTAGCCCCGGCGATAGCCATCACCGCGCCGACGGAGAGATCAATCCCGCCGGTGGCGATGACCAGCGTCATCCCGATGGCCAGCAGCGCCACGGGCGCGGCGCGGTTTAAAATGTCTATCGGGCTGCCAAACAGGCGGCCATCCTGCACGATAATCTGGAAGAAATGCGGCGCGACCAGGCTATCCACCAGTAAAACCACCAGCAGCGCCGCGATTTGCGGCGTGCCGGTCGGCCAGCTGAAGCGGCGCTTTGACTCACCGGTTTGCGAAAGCGAACGGGACATCACGATTCACTCCTTATGCCGCGATGGCATTCATGATCGCCGGAACGGACAGCTTATCCAGCGGGATCTCTGCCACCTGTTTACGATCGCGCATGATGATGACGCGATCGGCATAGCCCACCAGCTCTTCCAGCTCGGACGAAATGACCAGCAGGGCCAGACCGTCTGCGCACAGGGTTTCGATAAGCCGGATAATTTCGGCATGCGCCCCTACGTCAATGCCGCGGGTCGGTTCGTCGAGGATCAGGAACTGGGGTTTGGTCAGCAACCAGCGGGAGAGCAGCACTTTCTGCTGGTTACCACCGGAGAGGAACTCGATGGGCTGTTCCGCGCTCGGGGTGCGGATGCCGAGCTGGCGGATAAAGCGCTCAGCAATGGCGTTCTGCTCTTTGCGTGGGATCGGCCGCAGCCAGCCGCGCTGCGCCTGAAGCGCCAGAATGATATTTTCCCGCACCGAGGCGGCGGCAATAATGCCGTCCGTTTTCCGGTCCTCCGGGCAGAAGCCGACGCCCAGGCAGGAGGCCTGATGCGGCGATCGCAGGGTTTGCGGTTTGCCCTTGATCAGCGCGCTGCCGCTGTCGGCGGGCTTGATCCCGAAGATCACCTCGGCGGTCTCGGTTCGGCCCGAGCCCAGCAGGCCCGCCAGCCCGACAATTTCGCCCGGCCGCACCTCAAGGTTAAATGGCGAGATGACCCCTTTTTTGCCGTAATCGCTGAACGCGGCGACCGGCTTCTCGCTCAGCAGCGTGCGGCCCGCGCGCTGAAGGGCGTTGGTCTCCAGCTCGCGGCCCAGCATCATTTTGACCAGCTCGATCTGCGGCAGCTCGCGGGTTTCACGGCAGCCGACAAAGCTGCCGTTGCGCAGCACCGTAATGCGGTCGCTCACCTCGTACACCTGATCGAGGAAGTGGGTAACGAAGATCAGGCTGACGCCCTGATCGCGCAGCTGGCGCATCAGGGTAAAGAGCATTTCCACCTCCTGGGTATCGAGGCTGGCGGTGGGTTCGTCGAGGATCAGCACCTTTGCCGAGAGATCGATCGCGCGGCAAATGGCGACGATCTGCTGCATCGCCACGGAAAAGCGGTTCAGCGGCTCGCGGACGTCGAGAGAGAAGCCGTAGGATTCCATCAGCTTTGTCGCCCGCGCCTCCATCTCTTTACGGCGCAGCAGCCCAAAGCGTCGTGGCTCACGGCCAATAAACAGGTTATCCGCCACCGACATATTCGGCAGCAGGTTCACTTCCTGGTATACCGTCCCGATCCCCAACTGCTGGGCATGGGCGGTGTTTTTTGGCGAAATGGCGTTACCTTCCAGCCAGATGGTGCCGCGGTCGGCGTGATAAACGCCGGTCAGAGATTTAATCAGCGTCGATTTTCCCGCGCCGTTTTCCCCCAGCAGCGCCATGATCTCCCCGCGCCGCAGGCTGAAATCAACGTTATCCAGC
Source organism: Enterobacter cloacae complex sp. IR5422 (assembly GCF_049238165.1). Lineage (NCBI taxonomy): Bacteria > Pseudomonadati > Pseudomonadota > Gammaproteobacteria > Enterobacterales > Enterobacteriaceae > Enterobacter > Enterobacter cloacae complex sp. IR5422. The sequence continues at coordinate 29,289 of NZ_JBMKHT010000043.1, forward strand.
GCCTTTACGCCGGGGAAGAATTTACTCAAGCCCTCTGTGCGGAGGATTTCCTGGTGTTGTTCAGTGGTCATGGTTTCCCCCTGCATCAAGCCGGATGGCGCTACGCTTATCCGGCCTACAAAAGAGCGTATCGTAGGCCGGGTAAGCGCAGCGTCACCCGGCATGTTCAGACAGGCTTAGTAGCCCATATTTTTCTTCTTCTCTAACTCTTCTTTCGCCGTGTCAGGCAGGTAGAGCGTGGATTTGGTAACAGTCACTTTCTCCGGCATCGTGCCGTCTTTCTTGAATTTCTCCAGCGCGTCGAATGCCGGGCCGGCCATGTTTGGCGTCAGCTCCACGCTGGCGTTGGCTTCGCCGTCGATCATCGCTTTGTAGATATCAGGCACGCCGTCGATAGAGCCGGTGAGGATATCTTTGCCCGGCTTCAGGCCCGCTTCTTTAATTGCCTGAATCGCGCCGATCGCCATGTCATCGTTGTGGGCGTAAACCATGCAGATGTTCTTGCCGTTGTTTTCAGCCTTAATGAAGCTCTCCATCACCTCTTTACCTTTACTGCGGGTAAAGTCGCCGGACTGAGAGCGGATAATCTTGATGTTTGGCGCTTTCGCGATGGCTTCAGCAAAGCCTTTTTTACGGTCGATGGCCACGCTCGCCCCGACGGTGCCCTGCAGTTCAACAACGTTACACGGCTTGCCGTCGACCTGTTTTATCAGCCAGTCGCCAATTAACTGCCCTTCCAGCACGTTGTTGGCCGTCACGGTGGTCATATAGAGAGATTTGTCTTTGACGTCGATGGAACGATCGAGCAGGAAGACCGGGATTTCAGCGTCTTTCGCTTCCTTCAGGACGGGTTCCCAGCCGGTCGCCACGACGGGTGCAATAAAGATGGCATCCACGCCCTGGGCGATAAAGGAGCGCACGGCTTTGATCTGATTCTCTTGTTTTTGCTGACCATCGGCGATTTTCAGGGTAATGCCGCGTTTCTGAGCTTCGCTTTTCGCCACGTTGGTTTCTGCCGCTCGCCAGCCAGATTCAGAGCCGACCTGCGAAAAACCTACGGTTAAGGGAGCGGCCATCGCCATAGACGACATGGCTGCCGAAACTGCTGTGACAAGGAGTAAGCGCTTCCACATATGAACGTCCTCGTAGGGTGAGTTATTGTTGGTTAAAAGATGTTCTGCGGAATGACTATAGCCCATGAAATATGTAACGAATTGCGTTACATCACACTTCAGAAAAGTGAATAAAACGTTAATCACAAGTTTGTAATCGCTTTCATTTCTCCATGAAAAATGCGGCTGAGTTTATGGATTTTTCTGTCATGGAATCGGTCTGAAAAGTGGGAAGAACGTGGAGAGAAGGCGAAAACAGGCGGAGACATTCAGCGCGAGTTGGCTATAATACCTGCCACTTGTTTACCATCCATTTTAAAGGACACCGACATGAGCTTACTCAACGTCCCAGCGGGTAAAGAACTGCCAGAAGACATCTACGTAGTTATCGAAATCCCGGCTAACGCAGATCCGATCAAATACGAAGTGGACAAAGAGAGCGGCGCCCTGTTCGTAGACCGCTTCATGTCTACCGCGATGTTCTATCCGTGCAACTACGGTTACATCAACCACACCCTGTCTCTGGACGGTGACCCGGTTGACGTGCTGGTCCCAACGCCATACCCACTGCAGCCAGGCGCAGTGATTCGCTGCCGTCCAGTTGGCGTGCTGAAAATGACCGACGAATCCGGTGAAGATGCGAAGCTGGTTGCGGTACCGCACACCAAGCTGAGCAAAGAGTACGATCACATCAAAGATGTGAACGACCTGCCAGAGCTGCTGAAAGCGCAGATCACTCACTTCTTCGAGCACTACAAAGACCTCGAAAAAGGCAAGTGGGTTAAAGTTGACGGCTGGGACAACGCAGAAGCAGCGAAAGCGGAAATCATCGCCTCTTTCGAACGCGCTGCTAAGAAGTAATTCTTACTGCTGTTAATGAAGGCCCCGCGAGTCGGGGCTTTTTTATTTCCCTGGTTTAAAGTAGTACAAACTGAATTTTTAAGAATAATCCCATTCCTTATGTTTTTGACATTAAAACCAAAAAAGACACCCTATCATTTATAGTGGGAGTGGTTGAATAGCCTGGGTGTTCACAACATACTGTCATGATGATCATTAATCCCCATTCATTACAGGATTCATATGTCATCCATTAACATTGATGTTGCCCGCCCAACTGGAATTTATTTTATCATTGAACGGTTGTATTCCCGCGATGGTTTTATGCCTTCTATTGGGGAAATCAGCCCCTCTTTGACACAGGTACACCGTACTGTCATTCAGCTAAAACGCAAGCAGGATATGTTTATGGATGGTGTTAAGGTTACCCCTAAGATATTACCCTTTGGCAACAGATAAAATATATTACAGGTTCAAAAGTAACGACCAAGGATACAGATGCGTTAGTGTATACGACCGATTTTATCGGCTCCCTTGTTGCCACCACGCCTTTAGGTAATATTGAGCATGAAAATATTCCTCGCTTCCTCACGACAGAGTCTATCCACTCCCTTCCACAGGCGGTGAGTTATGGGCGTGATCCCATCCCACAAGTCCTTCTTTATGGTCGCAAGGATATAGTCTTCTTTATGGACAATGGTGGTAAGGGGTACGCCAACCGCTATTGCAAAATATAACCACAATACTCGTGACCTTGCCATAATCAAAGATCAGCTAGAAGCCAGTAAAACGATGAAGGAGCTGCTATCTAAGGGAGCAAAATTATGAGTTAGAAAAGCCATGTCATGAGCCTATTCGTCCTTATTATTGCCTCCTTTGTCTTTGGCAGAAGTACTTATGTTGAATATCTGTCATGGTACTATGGAAGCGATCATTTAATATTCAGTCAAATAAATAGCGCATTACTATCTGGTTTATTTAACGGACTTTACTTCGCGCTATCATCAAGCATTATTTATGCGTTACTCACTCTATTAAAAACAATTCCAAGAAATATCTTGTTTTCTTGTCTTCTGCAATTCTTTATTAACATAGGGCTATATACACTTTTTGTTGCAGTAGATAGAGGTTATAGTAAATTGCATACTTTAGGCTCGGGTGCTACTGATATCACCCACAGCTATTTTTTAGGGGCGTTGCTGATGAGCACACTCCTGACCGTCGCGATCGTGAGCGTTATACATGCTAAGGAAGGTGCGAATAAGTCCGAGATGTGAGATCATCGTGTTGTAACCTGAACCCAGAATGAGTAACCGGATGAGCCAGCAACTGACTTTTGCCGACAGTGAGTTTTCCAGTAAACGCCGCCAGAC